>NZ_JAQOSO010000074.1:0-139069 GCF_030068505.1 Roseofilum capinflatum BLCC-M114 | reverse complement strand
TCTCCCGTGGGAGAAGGGGCTGGGGGAAGAGGGCAGCCCAGATTTAGGACACCCATCATCAATGAGGTAAACCCGCCCCATGCCGAGGGTGGGGGATTCTTCATTTTTAATTTTTAATTGTTAATTGAACCGGCGATCGATTGCCCTCTCCCTAAATCCCTCTCCCACGGGAGAGGGACTTTATCTTGCTCCCCTTCTCCCGTGGGAGAAGGGGCTGGGGGAAGAGGGCAGCCCAGATTTAGGACACCCACCATCAATGAGGTAAACCCGCCCCATGCCGAGGGTCAATTTTTAATTGTTCATTGAACCGGCGATCGATTGCCCTCTCCCTAAATCCCTCTCCCACGGGAGAGGGACTTTATCTTGCTCCCCTTCTCCCGTGGGAGAAGGGGCTGGGGGAAGAGGGCAGCCCAGATTTAGGACACCCATCATCAATGAGGTAAACCCGCCCCATGCCGAGGGTCAATTGTTCATTTTTCATTGAACCGGCGATCGCCGGGTGGTGGAGGGCGGGTTTAGGATAGGTATCGATGGGTGTCGTTATGGGTGGGTTTAACCCGCCCCTACGGGGGTTTGGGGGGTGATTTTGGGTTTTTAGGCGGCGATCGCCCCATCCCGCTAATCGGGCAAAATCTGGAAATACTGACAATGCCTTGGACGGATTATGGAAAAATCGCGGCGATCGAGGGTAAGAATACAGGTAATGTTTTCTCTCTCGGCAATGGTAGCGATGACCGCATCTACAAAGTCGAGTTGACTATCAGCATACTGCTGCAAAATCTGCTCGACTCGCTCTAAGTCGGCGATCGCGATCCCTTCTATTTCCATACCGCTCACGACTAGATTGCCTAAGAACTGACGCATAACGGGATGTCCTAACCGGGATGCTAGAATATAACACACTTCAGTTAGGACAACGCTAGGAAGCAGCATCGGCTCATTGATGTTGCGAGCGACGTTCAAGACTCGGTTATGATTGCGATCGCAGCGATCGGTTAAGGCAAATAAGAAACTGGTATCGAGAATAACGGTCATGGTTGGCGATCGGGATGACTTGTCCAGCCATAAATCGGATCGATTTCCTGGGACAGAATCTCTTCATCTCGTTCAGAAATATCGGTTGCTCCGGAACTACCCAAACCCGCAATAGACAATAAGAAATTAGGTTGACTCTCGTCCCGTTGCTCCTGCTCCAGTTGAGCTGTCCCCGATTTATAGTGCAGATAGTCAATGAAACGGGCCAGCTCAGAAAGAGACTCTGCTGATAAACTGGCGATCGATTCGATAAGTTTTTGTTGGGTTACTGTTCTAGAATTCATAAGGGTTCATTGTTCATTGAATGGGTTCGTGCGGGTTTAGGACAGCTATTTGTGGGAGTCCTAATAGGTTGGTTTAACCCGCCCCTACAGGGTTTTGCGTGGTATTTTTTCATTTTAGGGTGCGATCGCCCCACGACGATGTTGTAGGGGCGGGTTTTACCCAGATTTAGGATACCCATCATCAATGATGTAAACCCGCCCTATCCCGATGGTCAATTGTTCATTTTTCATTGAACCGGCGATCGCCTGGTGGTGGAGGGCGGGTTTAGGACAGGTATCGATGGGTGTCGTTATGGGTGGGTTTAACCCGCCCCTACGGTTTGGGATTGTTAATTTTTAATTTTTAATTTTTAATTTTTAATTGATATGCTTTTACTCTCCTAGAGTTTACCATAGGAGTTAGTCAAGCATTAAATACAACGGGTATGGATTGGCAATTATTAAGTTTAAGCTTTGCGGCCGTATTTTTATCCGAGTTAGGAGATAAAAGTCAGGTGGCGGCGATCGCCATCAGTGGCACATCCGGTTCTCCCCGCGCCGTATTCCTGGGAACAGCAGGGGCCTTGCTGTTAGCTAGTTTTCTAGGGGTAATTCTTGGCCAGGGAACCGCAGAAATTTTACCCACCAAGCTCTTAAAGGCGATCGCCGCCTTGGGATTCGCGATCATGGCCGTGCGCCTACTCTGGCCAGAACAAGACATCCCCCAAGACTTCGATCCCGACTAGATCAACCCCTTAAACAATCATCTGTAAAGACGGATTCGGCTGATGTTCCACCCGGAACACATTGGCATACAAATTCGCAATCACCTGCTTTCCTTCTTGGGTTAACTCCAAATAACCCAAGGCCTCCTTAATATAAGGAAACACCCCATGCCAATAAAACTTAGGATAATTATTGCGTAAATCTTCAGGATGGCGATAATTGAGCGCCTTAGCCGCTCCCGTTTCCAAAAACTCATAATACAGAGCGCTAATTTTCTGTAAATATCGAGGATCGCTCAACTGACCAATTAAATCCGCCGCCCGAACTAATCCCGGATAATCACTCGTAGTTTGATGATCGCTATCCTTGGGAACCGGAAAACGAGTCAGTTCAATATTACGCTTAATCACATCCGCATCAATTAACTTATGGCCCCCAAACCGTTCCTCAATAAACAACTTACCCCGGTCTACATGGTAAGGAGTCATCCCCGCATCAGAGGCCCCTGGAGGTAAAGAAACCATCGCCTCATCCTTACCCGTTGCATAAAGACCTTCTTGGTCTTGGCGGCAGACTCCGCGCACATAACCAATATCATGGCAGAGTAGGGAAATAATAAAATGCAGCCAATCTTCACAAGATACCCCCCCCTCGCGAATATGTCTGCCTCGAATAACCTCTTGACCGACTAAGGTAACCAAAATCGTGTGTTCTACATTATGGTACAGGGCATCACTATTGGCGATATTTTCTAAGGCCATATTGGCTGCCCAACCAATAATATCTTCATAATCATGCTTCCAGCCTCCATAGGTACGACGATATCCCTGCTGGACTTGATCGACAAAATGGTGAATGAGA
Source organism: Roseofilum capinflatum BLCC-M114 (assembly GCF_030068505.1). NCBI lineage: Bacteria > Bacillati > Cyanobacteriota > Cyanophyceae > Desertifilales > Desertifilaceae > Roseofilum > Roseofilum capinflatum. The sequence continues at coordinate 136,184 of NZ_JAQOSO010000074.1, read as the reverse complement.
ATTTCTGTAGTGTTTAACATAATGTCCTTGGTCAGACCCTACTGGAACCCGTATGAATAGAGTTAGACTTTAATTGTAGACCCTAACTGCTCAGATACATTCTGGACAAATTTGGCCGTTTCCCAGTCCGTGTGGTTATAATTAGGTTAAGTGTTAAAGATCGGCTATAGCGATCGCGCGCGGGGCTGTAATGGTTTCGACGGGATAGTGAACGCTAATCTGTGATGCAAGCCGAGAGTGAGTCCCCTCTCGTAAATCAAGGCTCAAACTAAATGTAACTGCGAACAACATCGTTCCTTTCGCTCGCAAGGCTGCTGCTGTAGCCTAAATCTAGCCTCAAACAGGCGCGAGCCATCATAGTCCGACTCCGTTAAGGGCTGTGGTGAAAACCCCAACGGATGCTCCCTTGAACAGTTTCTAGTGTGTTTAAGGGTTAAGACTTAACTAGAAATCCCCACCATTCGGGGTCAAGAATGGTTCCTGCCCAGAGGATTTAGACGGGATAAGCTTGTGAATGAACAGAGAGTAATAGCTATTGCGGACGGCAGTTCGATTCTGCCCAGCTCCATTTTTAATTAAAACCTATGGGCACTTGCCATCCCCTAGGGGCTAGACTTCCTGGCCGTAGGCTTGCCAAGCCAAATCCACCAACCCATTCATAATTGCTGAAGCGACCACCGCACTGCCCTTACGTCCCTCGATGCGAATATGGGGGACTTGGGAATCATTTAAACGGCCCTTCGTCACATCCGCTTCCACAAAACCCGCCGGTGCGCCCACAATTAAAGCCGGTTTAATCACTTCCGTTTCCACTAATTCTACTAAGGCAGCTAGAGCCGTTGGCGATTGACCAATCACAAATATGCCTTCTGGATATCGTCGCGCTAACGTTTCCACACCCCAAGCTACTTGGGTTTTTTCCTTTTGGGGACGGGTGAGGGTCTCCATGCTGCAATAAACTGGGTTGGCAAAGGTCTCCTGAATTAACTTGGCAATGCCCACTTGTACCATCGGGACATCAACAACAATGGTGGTTCGGGCGGCTAAAGCGGCTGCACCAGATTGTAAAGACTGGTCAGAAAATCGGATCAGGGACTTGTACTCAAAATCGGCAGTGGAGTAAATCACCCGACGGACAATTTCGTATTCTGCTGGCGAAAAACTGTGAGAACCAACTTCACGGTCAATGATGCCGAAACTGAGAGCGTCTGTGATATGCCATTCCATATTTGAGTTGCAAGGCAAGGGTTAAGTGGGCTGATGAGCATTCAGGGGAGTGTGATTCCTGAATGCTTACGGTATTAGCTTACCAGTTTGGGCAACTCTGGTTTAGGTTTCTGATATTTCTGATTGGTTGAAGGTGGGAGAGAGATAGGCGACTAAGGCTCCGAGGGCAAATCCGATGATGTTGCGAACCAGGGGCAGCCATTCGCTGGTGCGGGAGACCACGGGGCCAATGCCGAAGGCAATAAAGAGGATGCCCCACAGGGGAGAGAAGATCAGGGCCCATTGCCAGGCGAAGATTTGCCCATTTTGACGGGGAATGGCAGCAAAGCCAAAGATGATGCCACCGACGAGGGAGGTAATCAGGGTGAGAATCCATTGTTCTCTGGGCAGTCCAGGGACAACGTTGCAGCCGCCTTGGACGAGGCAGGTTTTGATGGATTCGAGGGATTGAATGATGGATTGGTCGGAGCCGTTTTCGCGGACGAAGAATTGGTTACCATATCGGGTTTGCAGTTCAATCCAGAAGGTGCGGGGGAGGAGGCTATAGACATCATCGCCAACGCTGAAGTTGAGAATGTTGCCACCTCTGGCATCGGCGATGAGGAGGACGCTTTTATCGTTGAGTCCCCAGAAGTCTTTGACGGCGCGGCCGGGGGTTTGGTCGAATTGGGTTAAGACTCTAAGTTTCCAGCCGGTTTGTTGTTCAAATTGGGCTAAATCGTCGGCAAGATTGGCTTCTTGGGTGTCGGTGAGGTTGCGGCCTAGGTCAATGATGGGTGTGGGTGTGTCGGGTAGCAGTTCTGGGTTGTTGTAGGCGTGGGCGGCTGGAGCGATCGCCCAAATCAACAGTGCTAGAATTGCAGCTAAACTGGTTTGCCAATATGTTTTTTTATGTGTTTTTTTCATTCTTAACCCCTCGTGCAATGGTCAGTTGTGGGAATCGCCGATAGTTTTGTGAGATTATCTTAACGAATCTTTACATTTTTGACTAGACTTTCATCTTAGAGACAAGTGGGGCGATCGTCAATGGTTGGCGATCGCCCCTTTAAGCACGCGCATGGGGTTCTTTGCCGTTAGGGGTGGGGTATGAGGGCGATCGCGCTTGTTTTCCTGTCCACCCTACAATGAGGGGAAATGATGAATTAATGGCAATATTAAAGAGAAATGGGATGAGAGGGCAAAGCTCTGTATTACCACTGAGGATTTTTAGCTAACAAGGCTGTTGCTCCTGAAGCATCCATGGGTCGAGATAACCAATACCCTTGACCATAATCACAATTGAGTCTTTGCAGTAACTCAAACTGATCGCCGGTTTCAATCCCCTCCGCAACAACGGTTAAGCCTAATTTATGGGCTAAAATAATAATGGTTTCAATAATCTCCCAACTCTCATGATCGAAGGTTGTTCTTTGTAAAAAAGACTTATCAATTTTTAATGTATTTACAGGCAAATTATGCAAACGAGCTAAGGAAGAATACCCCGTACCAAAATCATCAATACTTAACTGAATACCTGCCTCTCTCATGGTTCTTAACAAATCTAGGGCGATTTCTTCATTTTCCATTAATCCACTTTCAGTAATTTCCAACTTTAAATAGCGATGATCCAAGTTCATTTCATCAAGTAATTGCTGAATTTGGCTGACAAGCTGGGGGTTATGTAGCTGCAAACTGGATAAATTGACCACCATGGTCACTTCTAAGCCATGGGGAAACTTAGCTTGCCACTCTCGTAACTGATAACAAGCGGTTTGTAAAATCCAATCTCCTAAATCCATAATTAATCCCGTCTCTTCCGCTAAGGGTATAAAATCCACGGGAGAAACCATGCCACGGGTGGGGTGATACCAACGAACTAAGGCTTCAAATCCACTAATTCTACCCGTATCTAAAGCGACAATGGGTTGATAATAAAGGCGAAAATCACTTTGCATTTCTAATTCCGATCCCCATTGCTCAGAGGAATAGGTAAAAGGGGTTGGAGTAGGATGGCTCTCCCTCCTGGAAGCAGACAAGTTTTCTTGTTGTTGTCGAGAGCGATTAATAGCTCGTCGCAGATCGAGTTCTAGTTCTAATTTTTGCACTTCTGCGTTGTGGAGATTTTGGTCAAAAACGGCGTAATGATTACTTTCTTTAACTTTGGCTTGATACATGGCAATTTCGGCATCTCGGAGCATACTTTCCGCCTGGGAATAGATATTCACCGAAACTTGATCGAAATCAGAATTGACGGCTGATAATGCTACCCCAATAAAAGCAGTCATGGCTGATAAGTTTTCTTCTAGTAAACTCCGGGTTTCGTCTGAGTCTCCAGGGGGGAGTAATCGATCGGAAACATAAGCATGGGAGAGGGTTTGATCGATGGTTTGAGCGATATCGATCGCCTGTCTCGGATAGGAGAGAGTATTAACCAAAACAGCAAACGTATCCGTATCTAAGCGAGCGATGGTAAATTCAGTCCCTTTAGAGGTTATCTCAGACAGGGAAGAGAATTGGGGTGAAGGAGACAACAGGGGGCGAGGGGAATGGGGAGCGATCGCTTCTCTCAGAGCCTCTTCAATGCGATCGGCGATCGCCACCTGCAACTCATTACTCAAGCGATGTCCCGAATCAGGGTTAACCACCTTAGACCGATCCAGATAAATAAAGAACACGGCAAACAAGGGGGGGCCAGCCGGTTGACGAGTCCGAGACAGGGCCCCCTCCAAACGATCCATAAACAACGCATAATTGGGTAAACCCGTCGCCGGATCGTAAAAAGCCGACTGAAACAATTGCTTTTCCCGTTCCACCAAAATCGCCTTCATCTTCAACCGGTCTTGAAGCGTCACCAATAACAGAGTTAAACCCAACAACACCAAGGGTGATACCACCGGCAAAAGATAATAAAACCGGAAAGCCACATAACACACTCCCAGCCATACTCCCCCCAAACCCACCACCACAATTACTTGTTTGCGGAACGACCAAAACACCACAGTTGCACTCAAGGCGATCGCCCCCCCAAAGTAAAGCAAATGTATGCCAGCCCAATTCCAAGACGTTCCCACCTGCTCTAACCCATTTTGCGATAACAGATTACTGATCACCGCCGCATGAACATGAATCCCATTCGCTGGAGGATTGACATCAAACGGGGTCAACACAGGATTAAACCCGGTGACATTCGCCCCCACAATCACAATTTTGTTGTGGAAGTTCTCCATCGGCACTCGCCCTTCAATTACATCCAACAACCCATATTGGGGCAAATGCTTAACCGAGCCAGGCCAATTAATCCATAATTCAGACCCCTGCCGATCCAAGCCCACAGGCTGATCGATCACCTCATGAGCGACTGCTACTCCCAGGGCAGGAATCTGCCGGGACTCAAACGCAACGGTACGAGTCAAACCATCGGCATCTTGACGACTCACCACATGGCCCATAACGACAGCTTCGGCGGCTAATTCCGGAACCGGCAGCTTCTCATTTCCTTGCCTATCCCAAGCCATCGGCAAGGCTACAGGGACTTGACCCATCGCTTCCGCCAACTGGGGATCGTCAGGGGAGCGATCGTGCATTAAAATATCCAAAATCACCATCCGGGGTTGACTGGGGGCCAAACGCTGTAAAAGAGCCGCATACAGTTGCCGGGGACTCTCGGAGTTTTTTCGATTTTTCAGGGTTGTTTCATCAATGCCCACAATCACTACTTGACTATGCCAAGGTTCCTCTCCCCGCAACTGGAACAAGCCTCGATAGGCTAACCGTTCTAATTGATCGATCATCCCTACTGCTTCTAGCCCGATGACGATCAATGCCGCGAGAGTCCCACCAACCCACCGTTGCCATCCTGGAGTTGAAGTCAAGTGATTCATCTGGTGATTGTGATCGTTGAACATTTTTGGGTTGATTGAGAGCGGTGGATGACCCCTAAGACCCTATCCCTGAGCGATCGCCGATCCCACAGGCTAGGGGACTGGGACAGATTGAATGGGTCGGAACCCGAAGGGGAAAAGGTGGGTTTTGCCCCTCAATCCCCGATGTCACAAGCCTCTTCTTCTGTTTAGAGTAACGCGATTTTTTATGACTAATCGGGATAAAAATTGGCTTGGGGGATTTAGGGATATCTCTTCCCTGATAGTTCTGCCGAGAAATTTGTTGCACAGTCCCAATTTTTCTGAATCTATAGATGCTCCCTGGGGACTGTTGGATTTTGAGCTATAGGCGATCTGCGATCCAGAATAGCCTGAGAAGAGAGCAATCTTGTACTGTAATACCATCAATTTAAGGATTAACCCGATAGGGCGATCGCACTTCGGGCGCTTGATTAATTTGTACCAAGCCTTGATACACCAGGGCTGCCACTTCTGCACGGGTGGTGGATTCCTGGGGACGCAGTTGCCCAGTTTGAGGATAATTGACCACCATCTGCTGCCCTGTCGCGATCGCCACTTTTTCTAAGGCATAATCGGGGATGTCTTCCCAGTCTTCATAACGCTCCAACAGCCGTTTGACTTCCACCTCTGGCACGTCCCGCAATAAATTTGCCAAACTTACCACCACCTCAACCCTTAAAATCGGCTCTTCTGGGCGAAAGAGATCCCCTGGATAACCTCCCATGAGCTGGGGAATGGTCGTGGCTACATATGCAATCGCTCCATGGGCCCAAAACTCTTGGGGAACATCTCGAAATTGGACGCGCTTACGCACCTGGGGCAGATCGAAGGTTTTCTGGAGAAGACTGGCAAACTCGGCGCGGGTGAGGCGATCGTCGGGGCGGAATGTACCATCGGAGAACCCGGACATTAGGTTACGCTCGACTAGGGCCATGATAAACTCCCGGGCCCAATGGTTGGCAGGAAGATCGGTAAACGAAGACTGAGCTTCGGAGAGTTCGGGAATCGGTCTAAAGCGCATTTGCCCTACTTCCCCATTCTGGGGGTAAAACAGATAGAGTTCTCCATCCGGGTTAATTTGATAGCTCTCGACTTGCCCTAAACGCTCTAGAAATTGGTCTTCTTGCTCGGAGAGATCCCCACAGGCCTTGAAGGTACGGCCAAAGGACTCGGCTAGGGTAAGGCGATCGCCGTCCACTTGGTAGCTAGAAAAGTAATTGTTACATCCGCCAAATCCACTCACTTTACCCTCTTTGAATATCAGGGTAATGGGAGCTTGAGCAAGGGGCCGTTGAGTTGTATTCCCTTGAGTCCAATCTATCCATTGCCAGGACGTTGTTTCTAGGGAAGAAGGAAGTTGGGAAAGATGCAGACCGGGGCTGAGGTTCATCACCATTAAGGCAGCGATCGGCATAAGAGGAAATAGAGACATGATTAGAATCGTTGCAGTAAACGCGCTTTGAGCGCTCTGAGATCGTAGGACTGTTGATATTGAATTAAATCACACTTATGGCGTTGTAAAAACCGTTGCTGTGTGCTTAGGCAGGAATAAACTCAGTCACTAGGGTAAGCTGAACCAGTCCCAATTTCCAGGGTTGACCGGATGCGGCAATTTTTATCCCAGTACCGGAAAAGAGTAAACCCAGGGCAGGTTTTACGGTTTCGATCTCTGTTTGAATCTGTTCTAAAAACTGATCGGTTTGTAGGGTTAATTTGGATTCATTTTCCCTCAAGGACAATTCTATGATGGCATCATTCATCAAACAAAAATGGCTAGGAGTGTAGGATTGTCCTGTGGCTAAGTCAATTTGGAGATCTTGGTCAATGGATTTGACATTCAGCAGCGCAACTAAGCGCAAGGTTCCTGCATCCCATCCCCATTCCGGTTGTAGCACGCAGGCCGGGACTTGGCCGAGGAATTGCATTAAGTCATAGGATAAGCTGGTGAGTTCCCAGAGTAGATAGGACATCCATTGGTTTAAGGAGACTTGGGGATCGAGTTCCAGGCTCTCTTTGAGCAGTTGAAAGTGGAAGGGGGAAGGAATGGTTTTGGGACTCGATTGTTCTTGCCAGAGGTTAAGATGGGCTAAGACTTGTTGGGTAATGGCGATCGCCTTTAAGGGACTCTCTGTCTCTAGGGGGTCTAACTTTCCCAGTCGATCGAGGGCCGGAAATAGGGCCGTAGAAAGCAAGGTTTGACGATAAGCAGCAATCAATTGGGGATCAGTCCAGCGAATCTGAATCGGTGGATCGCTCGGATGACGATCTGGCTCCATTGCTTCTGCTATCCACTCTAAACCCAGCTTAACTTGCACCGTACCGGAGACCCAATCTTTACCCGGTTCGAGAATATCGACCAATTCAGGTTCCGTCCAGGTTTGCAAATGGGGGGTCTGAGTATGCAGATTGTCGTGACATTCTTGGAGCAGATCGGCACAGGAGATGGGGGTAGCGATCGATGGTGTGAGGATTTGGAACTGAGTTTGTGGATCGGGAGGGAGGGGAGGAGGGGCTAGGGTGGCTAAATCGATGGCCCATCCAATTGAATCCGCTTGCACTTCTAGAATGGGAACTACGCGCAAGAGTCCCTTGGTTTCGCCAGTTTGGGCCAGTACACCCCCACTAAGTTGCATGAGAGCATAGGAACTGGTGGCAATGCTCCAGAGCAGTTGGACACTGAGATCTTCTATTAGCCAGTTTGAGTCTTGGGGGGATTGGCGGATCTGGGGGGGATCGATCTCATAGAGATGCTCTAAGATTTCATAAACTTCTTCTGTGATGTAGGGAAGCAAGTTTTCTTCTGTAAAGGGTAAATTTTCTGGCCAACCCCCTTGGGGCGATCGCAGTTGTTCGATCAGGATCATCAATTGCTCCATGGCCATTTGCAGAGCTTCTGGACAAGAGTGCCTTTCCATGGGGCGATGGACTGTCCAGGGCCGAGTTAACCGAATTAACGTTTCACTAACTGTTGCGCTATCAAATGCTTCTATGGAAGTGTAGTCAGATTCGCCCCTTTCGGTCATCTGGGTCATCCTAATTCAAGTTAGACGTAATCTAAGGGAGTACAAACCCATTGACGATCGCTTTGAGGATCGGGTGACGAAATCGAGTTTTCAGGCTCCGTCCCATCGGACTTTGGCGCAGCTTGCTCGGCGATCGGGTGAGATTGCAAATGATTGAGAGTCTCTACAAAATCCCGAATCCCTTGAAATTTTCCATAGACTGATGCAAACCGAATATAGGCGACCTCACTCAGGGGGCGCAAATGGCGTAACACCTGCTCGCCTATTTCGCAACTGCTGACTTCTCGTTGAGTGCGTTGTTGCAAATTGGTTTCAATCCGGTCAACCAGTCGCTCCAACGTCGCCAAATCAATGCCTGTTTTTTCACACGATCGCACCACTCCCCTGAGCAGTTTTGAGCGATCGAACGACTCCCGTTGTCCATCCCGTTTCAAGACCGTAATTGCAACCAATTCTATCCGTTCATAGGTGGTAAAGCGGCGTTTACACTGTAGGCATTCTCGCCGCCGTCTCACGCTTTGCCCAGCTTCGGCAGAGCGCGATTCCAAAACCCTACTATCGGTATGTTGGCAAAATGGACATCGCATAATGATTAAATCCTTGAGCCTCTTTGCGGGATGGACTGTTCCTAGATTGAGACAAAATCCCTCATGGGAGCGTCTTATTTACCAATTTTCGGGGGATCGCGGAAGGCGATCGCAAAGAAAATTGTGCCCAAAGCTAATGCTAGAACCAATATATAAACGGTGCTTTCCATAGTTTAACGTCCCCATGGGGTAATGGATGAATTGCCCTTATTTTATCTTACTTTGAAACCAAGAAAAAGTAGGAGTAGATTGGCCTACTCCTACTTTTTCCGTTATGGGTTTTGATGCTGACCCCCGTTTAAGGGGTTCGCCAGTCTACTAAACCGGTTCTTTACGGGTAGTAGTGTCACCCAGTTTAGCGAACACACCGAATTCAACTTGTTCTTCAATATCGGAATCAATTCCGGCAAATACATCTCGGTATAGAGTCCGAGAACCATGCCAGATATGACCGAAGAAGAATAACAGAGCAAATACGGCGTGACCGTAGGTAAACCAACCTCTGGTGCTGGTGCGGAATACACCATCCGAACCCAAGGTTTCGCGATCGAATTCAAACGGTTCACCCAATTGGGCTTTCCGAGCGATTTGCTTCACCTTAGCTGGGTCAGTAATGGTTTGCCCATCGAGTTCACCACCATAAATCGTTGCCGTTACCCCGGTTTGCTCGAAGCTATACCGAGATTCAGCTCGACGGAAGGGAATATCAGCGCGAACTACACCTTCTTCATCCGTGAGGACAACGGGGAAGGTTTCAAAGAAGTTCGGCATCCGGCGCACGCTTAACACGCGACCTTCGCTATCTTTGAATACGGGATGTCCGAGCCAGTTTTGGGCAATCCCATCACCATCATTCATCGGCCCAACCCGGAATAAACCGCCTTTGGCTGGAGAGTTTCCTACATAGTCATAGAAAGCTAGTTTTTCTGGAATTTTATTCCAGGCTTCTGATGGACTATCGCCATTGGCTAGGTTCGTTTGAACTCGGCGTTCTATTTCTTGCCGGAAATAGCCCTGATCCCACTGATAGCGGGTGGGGCCATAGAGTTCAATGGGAGTGGCGGCGCTACCATACCACATGGTTCCTGCTACGACGAAGGCAGCAAAGAACACGGCAGCAATACTGCTAGAAAGTACGGTTTCAATGTTACCCATCCGCAGGGCGCGATAGAGGCGCTCTGGGGGACGAACGGTGAGATGGAATAATCCAGCAATGATACCAACCACACCAGCAGCGATGTGGTGAGCGGCGATTCCCCCCGGATTGAAGGGGTCAAATCCCGCCGGGCCCCATTCTGGGGCGACCGCCTGGACACTTCCGGTTAAGCCGTAGGGGTCGGACACCCAAATCCCTGGCCCAAATAGGCCAGTGACGTGGAAGGCTCCGAAGCCAAAACACAGCAGTCCAGACAAAAATAGGTGAATACCAAACATTTTGGGCAGGTCTAGGGCAGGTTCACCGGTACGAGCGTCGGTGAAGAGTTCCAAATCCCAGTAGACCCAGTGCCAGCAAGCGGCTAGGAATAATAAGCCGGATAGAATGATGTGGGCTGCGGCTACGCCTTCAAAAGACCAGAAGCCAACATTGGATACGGATTCACCCGTAACACTCCATCCTCCCCAGGAATCGGTGACTCCTAGACGGGCCATGAAGGGCATGACAAACATGCCTTGCCGCCACATAGGATTAAGGATAGGATCGCTAGGATCATAGATAGCTAACTCATACAAGGTCATTGAGCCAGCCCACCCTGCAACCAGGGCAGTGTGCATCAGGTGTACAGCGATTAGACGGCCTGGATCATTCAGGACGACTGTATGTACTCGGTACCAGGGTAGTCCCATTGACTACGCTCCTCCTTTTAGGACTTATAAATCGACGATCAACTCAAGTGGTTTTTCGTTTTTTCGGTAGAACCTTGAAGCTCAACGCTGAGTCTACCGTAATATTAAATCAGCTTCTCAATTCAGAGCCGTCAAGACTTCTCTTCATGAGCGCTGGTTTTTTCATGAGAACGAATATAACGAATTGTAACCAGTGATGGAACCGATTGCAAGCTGAAATCGATTACGCTAGTTTCTTGTTGATTTTGATCATAACTATACCCAAAAGCGCAACATTTCTTTATAATTCTTAACGAGAAGAAACAAGAGGTGATCATGGCTAACATCAAATTTGTCAATGAGAATCAGGAGGCGATCGCCGCCGATGGAGCCAACTTGCGCTTACAAGCTCTGGAGAAAGGGATCGATATCTATAAGCTGATCGGTAAAATGACCAACTGTGGCGGAGTCGGTCAATGTGGGACTTGTATCGTCGAGATTGTCGAGGGAATGGAAAACCTTTCTCCTAAGACTGACTTTGAACAACGAAAGCTCAAGAAAAAGCCTGAAACTTACCGTTTAGCCTGTCAAACCGTGGTCAATGGCCCCGTCAGTGTGAAAACCAAGCCGTAAACTATTTCAACCGGGGATAAATTTCGGTTATTCTAGGTAGGGATGTAACCCTTAGATAACAAGAGGCCTATAGCTCATGCAAGTCAATGATTTAGGATTTGTGGCCAGCATCCTATTCGTTCTGGTTCCTGCTGTATTTTTGTTGATCCTCTATATTCAAACCGCTAGTCGTGAGAATAAAGGCACTTGATTGTCCTGATGTTTCACGGTTAGATGAATGAAAAATGCTGAGATGAGAAACGTCTCAGCATTTTTTATGGCTCCAATCCCTAGTTACTGGAACTTCTGACCAGTAATACCGGGCAGTTGGCCTGAACGCGCACATAGTCAGATAGAGAAGATCCCAATAGGCGGTCGAGATCGGGTAATCCTTTGGCAATTGAGGGCCGACGGTCTGGAGAACCCAACACCACTAAATCGGCATTTTTTTCTTCGGCAAGCTGGCAAATTTTTTCACCGGCATTACCCACAGCATGGAGCAGTTCCGTATTGACTCCAAAGGCTTTTGCTTTCTGGGCTGCTTCGACTAAAATCGGGTCTTGATCGGGACTGGGAATTTTTGATTCTGGATTCACATGAAGCAGGGTTAGAGAACCCCCAGAGACCTCTTGCAACAGTTGCAGGGCAACCCGGAGACTCTCCTGGGCAGTTTCTGAACCATCGAGAGCGACTAATACCCGATTGATGCGTTGGACATACACATCATCTTTGACCAAAAGCATGGGACGGGTTGTGGTCTGGAAAACATATTGACTCACAGATTGTTGCAGGATCGATTGCAGACGACCCAGGGCACGAGAACCCATGATAATCAGGTCAGAGTTTTCTTCTTCTGCCACATCCAGAACGGTTTGCTTGGGGTCTCCTTGCTTGAGTCGGGGATTAATCCGGTCTTCATCGAGTTTGAGGGAGGCCACGGCTTCAGCTAGGATTTTGCCCCCTTCTTCCAACCGACTGGCCATCGCACTTTCGCTAGATTTTTTGGGAACAATATGAAGAACGGTCACCTGAGCTTCCCGTTGAATTGAGGGAATCTCCAGGAGCATGTTCATCATTTGTTCGCATAGGCCTCGGCCGGCAACGGCAACTAAAATTTTCTTGAACATAGGAGTAATTCCACCTGTATTGAGGAAATTTTTCTTATGATTTAAGGATAATCTGAAGTTTGAACGTAGAATCTTAAGAAAAGTGTCAGACAAACCGATCCCAACTTCTGGAATTGTACCGGTTTCCCCGCCAACGGCCGATCCTGGCGATCGCCCTTGGTTTGAATATCCCCTGTGTGTCTATCCCCACCATACGGACTATGCTGGTGTGGTTTGGCATGGAACTTATATCCAATGGATGGAGGAGGCGCGGGTAGAGTATTTCCGCTCCATTGGTCTCAATTTTGCGGAATTGGTGGCTATTGGATGCGATCTACCCGTGGTGGATCTGTCGGTGCGCTATCATCAACCGCTTCAGTTGGGGATGAGGGCGATCTTGAAAACTCGTTTGTCGGAAATTACGGGGGTTCGCCAGATCATACAATGTCAAATTTGTTCGTTAGATGGTCAGGAACGTTATCTAACGGCTCAGGTGACATTAGTGGCGATCGATCGCCAACGGGGTAAGGTGCTGAGAAAGTTGCCGCCGATGCTTACGGATGCTCTCATGAAGTTGTCTTAGGGTCTGGTGGAGGATTGGGGGATGGGTAAAACGGGCGATGTAAGTAATCAGTAATGAGTAAGAATTGAAACTCTTCTGTTTTCAAGTCTTGATTTTCAATGCTTGCCAGCAGAGCGCTTTTCATGTCCGCGAAGCAGAAACGCAATGACTTGTTACAGAAACGGAATCGTCTCTAAATCAACAGCAGAAACTCTCTCGATAATATACTCTCGTTGTGACTCATCAAACAAGGATTCAAATTTTGAGCTAACTGTACTAATATCTCTAATCTGGTTCTCTACTTGTCTACTCGTTGTATTAATCAAGAACTTTGAAGAGTGATGATAGTTGTCGATCATTGCTTCACTATATTCAATGTTGAGAAACTGGCAAATGCGCTGCAAGCATTCACTAAAGTTTTGCAAAAGTGTTTCATAGCGAACGGCACAGTGATGAGGCTGGTCTAGATAAGTTTGACTCAGGGCAACCATTTCCAGCCAGCGATCGATACAATAATCAAGAGTCCACACTCCCCACCAACGTTGCGGGTAGCGATGGGTGACTTCATACAAGGAGGCAACTACATCAGTGCCATTACGAAAGAGATGAATGAATTTCACGCCTGGAACATACGGCTCGATTTCCGGAATGTAATAGAGATGTTCTGGGGTTTTTTCTAAGAAGCGATCTTTGCCTTGCTCATGAGTTAAGGATTGCAAGAGATTAATAAAATAATTGATATAAATAGGTTTATAGGGGATCTGAGGAATGGTAGAAATTAAGTCAGGACGATTGATTTCTTGGAAAAAAGAGATCAGTTTCGGTCGGATCTTACTCCGAGCCACTAACCCTAATTGAGCTTTTAAGGGGTTGTGAGGAGTTAAGTGCTTGAAAAACTGGGTTTCGGGAAAGGAATGGATCGTTGGATGAGCAGCGATCGCGCTTTGCAAAAAGGTTGTCCCGGATCGCGGACAGCCCACGAGAAAAATAGGAGGTTGAGCCTGAATAGACATGGAGGAGAAGAGAGGAAAATCAATCGTTATTTTAACCTGACCTGAGTCAGGTTAACAACGATACATAGGAGAATTGGTTTAATTGACCGCAAATTCGGTATAACGTCGGATATGGGGAAGATAAAATCCGAGGACAATTTTATTTTGGGGAATTCCTGCTCTGAGTAAATCATCAGCGATCCCATCTCCTAAACCCGCCCCCCGCCAGGGTACAAAGCGGTATGGGGTGGGTTCAGATGGGCGATCGCCATAATAAACTGTCATATCAAGTCCATTGGATCAGTTATAGTATGTCAGCGTTTCGGCTGTCGCCGACATGAAAGCGAAGCTTGCGTGAAACGCGAACAGAACTCAGTGGAGTGAAGCAATCTCATAATCTCGCTAGTCGTGGCACTATCTTGAAAGGATTGGTATTACTCATTTCCTTCTTCCCGATCATTGAAAAATTCCTCTAAAGATTCAATCTGTTTTTGAGATCCGTGTCTGACTCTATGGATTTGAACCGTTCCCCGATCTTCATTTTCGGTCACACTAAACAAAATACGATACTTTTTTTGATACCAAAGTTGACGTATTTCTATATCTAAATATTCGCTTTCTGGAGCCAGGGGACAACGATTAGGGAAGTTCTCAAGTGTCAGCATGATTTCATAACATCCCCGAACCCAGCGATAAGATTGATTGGGGATATTTTGCTGGAGCCAAAGAAAGATATTTTCTATATCTTGGTTTGCCGTAGGAGATATTTCAACTTGGTAAGTCATGTTTTTGCTGAAACTGTTCCCATGCTTGATCGATCGAAATTCCTTTTCCTTGCTCAAATTCTTCTAAGCTTTTCCGAATCCCGACAATCATTTCTAATAATTCTAGTCTGTCGAGCAGATTTTGATAGCTTTCAACATCTTGCAGTACAGCCGCAGCTTTACCATCCAGGGTAATCACAATCGGTGTTTTATCGGTTTTTAACTCATCAAGAAGGGCTGGAACGGCTTCTTGAACCTGATTTAGGGAACGGGTACGAGAAAGATTAAACATGGCGATCGCTCTAAGTTGGGTATGGTTAACACTGTAGCAAAAGACCAAACATTAGCCTGATGGGGTGGGTTCAGATGGGCGATCGCCACTCTCCTAGCTCTTGCACAACCCACCCCTACAGTAAATTATCGTAGGGTGGGCAGGAGAGTATTGTGAAATTTGAACGATATTGCGGCTGGTTCTGCCCACCTTGCCCACTTAATTAGGTGATGTAGGGGCGAACGGCCGTTCGCCCCTACAGAATTGATCATTATAATAGATAAGCTTATAGCGAAACGATCGCCAATTATCCTAACCATGCAACCAACTGACTCATCTAAATTTACCAATAAAGCTTGGGAAGCCATTGTCAACTCTCAGGATATCGCTCGACGGGGGAAACATCAGCAGTTGGAAGTCGAGCATGTGGCGATCGCTCTTTTGGAGCAAGGAGGCCTGGCGAAAACTATCTTAGAAAAGGCGGGAATTGACCCAGCGCGGTTATTACAGCAATTGACCCAGTTTGATGCGCGGCAGAAAACCACCTACAATGTTGACCAACTCTATCTCGGTCGCAGTCTAGATAAGCTGCTCGATGAAGCTGAAATTGCTCGGCAAACCTGGAATGATGAATATATTTCCGTCGAGCATATTTTACTCGCTTTAGCCGAAGATCAACGGATTGGCCGGGAATTGGTGCGTCGGTTTAACCGCACCCGCACGCAACTGGAGCAAACGATCAAGGATATTCGCGGCAGTCAAACGGTCTCCGATCAAGCCCCAGAGAACCGCTACGACGCTTTGGAGAAGTATGGGCGAGATTTGACAGAATTGGCGCGATCGGGCAATCTAGACCCGGTTATCGGGCGGGATGAGGAGATTCGGCGGGTGATACAAGTCCTGTCGCGCCGACGGAAAAATAACCCGGTGCTTATTGGGGAACCGGGGGTGGGAAAAACGGCGATCGCCGAAGCCCTAGCACAGCGTATCGTTAATAATGAAGTGCCAGAGTCCCTGAAAAACCGGCAACTGATCACCCTGGATATGGGCAGTTTAATCGCTGGAGCCAAATATCGGGGAGAATTTGAAGCCAGACTGCGGGCAGTTTTGCGGGAAGTCACCCACTCCGAAGGGCAAATTGTCCTGTTTATCGACGAGCTGCATACGGTGGTGGGAACTGGTTCCGGACAGTCGAGCGCCATGGATGCCTCCAATTTACTCAAACCCATGTTAGCGCGGGGCGAATTGCGCTGTATTGGGGCAAGCACCCTGGATGAATACCGCAATTATATTGAAAAGGATGCGGCCCTGGAGCGGCGCTTTCAACAAGTATATGTCGATCAACCTGGTGTTGAGGATACCATTTCCATTCTGCGGGGATTAAAAGACCGCTACGAAGTCCACCATAGCGTCAAGTTTACGGACTCAGCCCTAGTTGCGGCGGCGAAGTTATCGAACCGGTATATTACTGATCGCTTCTTACCCGATAAGGCGATCGATCTGATTGATGAAGCGGCCGCTAAATTAAGAATGAATATTACCTCGAAACCGGTGGAATTGGAAACCATCGATCGCCGAATCATGCAGCTAGAGATGGAAAAAATCTCCCTAGATGGGGAACAGTTGAAGGAACCCCAAGAAAAAGTCAGACGCATCGAGCAAGAGATTACCGAACTCAAGGAAAAACAGAAGACATTCAACGATCAATGGCAAATGGAAAAGCAACTGATCGATGATATTAAGATCCTCAAAGAATTAGAAGAACAATTGCGCGTGCAAATCGAACAAGCCGAACGAGCCTATGATTTAAATCGGGCTGCCCAACTCAAATATGGCAAATTAGAGAAAACGGAACGGGAGCGAGAAACTAAAGAAGGGCAACTACAAGCCTTGCAAGAAACGGGATCGACTCTATTGCGCGAACAAGTCACAGAAGCAGATATTGCCGAAATTGTCGCCAAGTGGACGGGAATTCCGGTTAATAGTTTACTCGAATCTGAACGGCAAAAACTGCTACACCTCGAAGACTATTTACACGAGCGCGTCGTCGGTCAGCATGAGGCTGTACAGGCAGTTGCTGAAGCCATACGCCGCGCCAGAGCCGGAATGAAAGATCCCGGTCGTCCCATCGGTTCCTTCCTGTTCATGGGGCCGACAGGGGTGGGAAAAACGGAATTAGCGCGATCCTTGGCTGCCAGTTTATTCGACTCGGAAGAAGCCATGGTCAGAATTGATATGTCCGAGTATATGGAGAAACACGCCGTTTCCCGCTTAGTCGGTGCGCCTCCGGGATATGTGGGATACGAGGAAGGGGGACAACTGAGCGAGCAAGTCCGTCGTCGTCCCTATTCTGTGGTGCTGTTGGATGAGGTGGAAAAGGCGCATCCAGATGTATTTAATATTCTGCTGCAAGTCCTCGATGATGGTCGAATTACGGACTCCCAAGGACGGACAATTGATTTCCGCAATACGGTGATTGTGATGACCAGTAATATTGGATCGGAGCATATTTTAGATGTTTCTGGCGATGATAGCCAATATGAGGAGATGCGGAAACGGGTACAAAAGGCACTGCGGAAGCAGTTTCGACCGGAGTTTCTCAACCGCGTCGATGATATCATCCTCTTCCATGCCTTGGGTAAAGGGGAATTGAGCAATATTGTCCATATTCAACTCAAACGCACCGAGCAGTTGTTAGCGGAACAGAAGATTACGCTGAAGATTACCCCGGCGGCGGTTGACCATTTGGTGGAGGCGGGCTACGATCCGGTGTATGGGGCCCGTCCCTTGAAGCGGGCGATTCAAAAACAGGTTGAGAATGCGATCGCCACCCAAATTTTAGACAATACTTTCCTAGAAGGCGATACCATTATCATTGATTGCCAAGACGGTGCATTAACCTTCAGTAAACCCAAGGATGCCACTGTATCCCCAGAACCCGAACCGGTTGCATCTGTCTCCGAGTAAGGAGAGTAAACAATGTCTGTCCAATTTACAGTTGCAATTCCCACCTATAATGGCGCAAACCGATTTCCAGAAGTATTGGATAAGTTGCGCCAACAAACTGGGGTTGAGTCCCTGAGTTGGGAAATTATCCTAGTTGATAATAATAGTACAGACAGCACCGCTCAAGTGTTCCAAGAGTACCAAAAAACTTGGGATTTAAACATTCCTTTGCGATATGAGTTTGAACCCGAACAAGGCGCAGCGTTTGCTCGCCAGCGAGCGGTGAAAAAATCGGAGTCTGAGTTAATTGGCTTCTTAGATGATGATAATTTGCCGAGTGACAATTGGGTATATTCTGCCTTGAAGTTCGCACAAGAGTATCCCCAAGCGGGCGCATTTGGCAGTCAAATTCATGGACAATTTGAATCTCCCCCTTCAGAAGAGGTTAAACCCCTTCTCAGATTTTTGGCCATTGTCGAACGAGGAGATCAGCCCCTAGAATACAGTCCCAAAAATAATCTATTACCTCCTAGTGCGGGGTTAGTGGTTCGCAAACAAGCTTGGTTGACTAGCGTCCCAGAAAACCTGATTTTAACTGGAAGAGTAGAAGGAAGTTGGTTAACCTCTGAAGATTTAGAGACTTTATCTTACCTTCGCAAAAATGGCTGGGAAATTTGGTACAATCCCCAAATGGAAATCGATCATAAAATTCCAGATTCTCGTTTACAGCGCTCCTACTTACTCTCTCTACTTCAGGGAATTGGCTTGAGTCGCTATGTAACTCGAACCATTAATTTTAAGCCTTGGCAAAGACCATTAATTTATCCCATGTATATGGTCAATGATATCAGAAGAATGATTCTATTATTTTTGCGTTACCGAACTCAAGTTAAATCCAATTTGACTGCTGCTTGTCGATTGGAGATGCTGGTGAATAGCTTGAAAAGTCCATTCTATTTGTGGAAAAATAAATATCTAGATAAAGTATAAGTTTATGAAAGTGCTTGCTTGGCCGGCGTTCAAAACTCGATATCTTAATCCTTATAATTGGTTATTATATCAACCCATGGCTCAACAAGGAGTCGAGGTGGAAGAGTTTTCATTTAAGCGGTTACTGAGCAAGCGCTATGATATTTTTCATCTCCATTGGGCTGCGGAAACGATTGTTCGCCATCCTAGTTCCATAATGGCATGGGTTCGCGCTCGGATGATGTTAGCCTTAATTGATTGGGCTAAATTTAGAGGAACTCGAATTGTTTGGACATTTCACGATAAAATTCCCCATATTGTGCTTCATCCCAAAGTAGCAGAATGGTTTCAAGGGCAACTGCTCAAGCGCATTGATGGCTATATCAGCATGTGTCAGATAGGCAAAGAGCTTGCCCAAGAATGCTATCCTAGCCTCAGAGAGCGTCCTTGTGGGATAATTCCCCATGGTCATTATCGGGGAGAATATGCCGATGAGTGCGATCGCGCCACTGCCCGAAATCAGCTCAATATTCCCCAAACCTCCAATGTTATCCTATTTCTCGGATACATTGCCCCCTATAAAAATATTCCCCTCCTAATTCAAACCTTTCGAGAATTAAACGATCCTGACGCTATTTTACTCATTGTTGGCCGTCTCGATCTTCCAGAAATGCAAGGGGAACTCGAAAAGTCTGCTCATCAAGATTCCCGAATTCGTCTGCTGTTCGGATATGTCCCTAATGAAGAGCTGCAATTTTATTATAGAGCCGCCGATTTAGTTGTCCTTCCATTTGCAGAAATCCTCAATTCTGGAAGCGCTTTATTAGCTTTATCCTTCGATTGTCCGATCCTGGTTCCGAATCAAGGAGCCATGGCTGAACTGCAAACCTGGGTTGGTTATGATTGGGTAAAAGTCTATGAAAATGAGTTAAATGCTAATCTGCTCAAAGAAAGTTTAGAATGGATACAAAAACCGCGATCGCAACAAGCTCCTTTAGAACAACTAGATTGGAAACAATTAAGTTTCGATACCATAAAATTTTATCAAAGTTTATGTTCTAAGTCAATTTAAGTTTTAGGAATTGTTGAAATGAAACTCGCATTTGTAACCCATTCGGATCTATACAACTCCAAAAGTTGGCCCCGTGGCTCGGTTGGTAACTGGGGAAGCAACTACTGGATGGCGAAAATGTTGGAACAGCAGGCGGAGTCGTTTTTATATATTGGTGCGCTACAACAGAAGCATTCAATTTTTGCGAAGTTAGAACGGCGATTTTATGAAACCATATTTTCTCAACAAGAGTATCTCTATTGGGCGGAACCTTCGGTGAATCAAAACTATTGCCAGCAAATTATTCGTCAATTAGAATTATGGAAACCTGATATTATTTTTTCTCCCAATCTTCTTATTTTAGCTTACTTAAAGTATAACTGTCCCAAAGTCTTGTGGACAGACACCACTTGTGGGGGAATTCCAGAAGTCTATCGAAATACATGCTGGCGATCTAAGCAATATTTAAAAGCCATTGATTTCCGAGCATTACAGAATGTTGACCTGGCTATTTTTTCCTCGGATTGGGCAGCAGAAACAGCCAAAAAACTATATAATGTTAACGCCAACAAGCTAAAGGTGGTGACTACGGGGGCAAATATGGAGTGCGATCGCACCCCAGAAGAGATTCAGCATATCATTGGTGGGAAGTCGAAAGCCACGTGCCATCTGTTGTTTATCGGTGTAGACTGGTATCGCAAAGGGGGTAATATTGCCTTAGAAGTGGGGCGATCGCTACATCAATCTGGATTTCCGGTTCAGTTAACCATTGTTGGAACCCGTCCACCCACCGATCAAACGATACCGGATTTTGTCACCGCGATCGATTTTATTGATAAATCCACAGATAAGGGACGAGAACAACTCAACTCAATTTTTGCCCAGTCTCATTTTCTGATCTTACCCTCCAGAGCAGATGTAACACCAGCAGTCATCCGGGAAGCAAGCTCTTTCGGACTGCCGAGTTTATCGACGAAAGTGGGAGGTATTCCCACATTAATTCGGGAAGGTAAAAATGGTAAAACCTTTGCTCTCAATGCCAAAATTGAAGAGTATCACCAGTATATTCAATCCACATTCTATGATTGGGAAACTTATCAGGATTTAGCCACTTCTTCGTTCCAAGAATATCAAGATCGCCTCAATTGGGACAAGGCTGGAGAATTAGCTTATAAGCTGATGCAAGATCTAATCAAAAAACCTTAAGATGAGATAAAATAATGCAACTCGATTATATAACTACCTATGATGTATTTAAGCCCTCTAGCTGGCCCAAGCAACATATGGGAATGTATACTGCTGGTTCTTATTTGTCTCAAGAATTTCAAGCACAAGACTTTACCTTAAACCATCTCGGCCCTTTAGAAAAATATAAGACTCCCGTCACACGATTAAAATGGCTATTTTATCGCAATTTATTTAAACAAGATTATTATAGTTGGGCAGAACCTGTAATTTTGAAATCCTATGCTAAACAAATTGAGAAAAAGTTATGTAATTCTGCTGCTAGGCTGGCACTCTGTCCAGAAAATGCGATTCCTTTTGCCTACTTAAAAAGCCCTAAACCTCTAGTTCTATGGACAGATGCACCTTTAGGGAGTTTAATCAATTTTTATTCTTATTTAAATAATTTGTCTGGTGAAACAACAAGAAATATTTATCGCTTAGAAAAGTCAGCTTTTGATCGGTGCGATCGCCTGATTTTCACATCCGATTGGGCTGCCGAGGAATCAATGAAAATTTATAATTTGCCCTCTGAGAAAGTGAGCGTTATCCCTTGGGGAGCGAATCTGAAAAGTACAAGAACTTTATCCGATATTGAATTATCGATTCAAAACCGAAACCCCGATCAATGTCAACTGTTATTTATCGGTGTAGATTGGGAACGCAAAGGAGGGGATTTTGCGGTAGAAGTTGCCAAAAACTTAAACAATGCAGGAGTAAAAACAGACTTAAATGTAGTGGGATGTCAACCCCCTAAATGGGTATCAAGTCTCGATTTTGTTAATATTATTGGATATATCGATAAATCCACAACATCTGGACAACAACAACTCGATCATTTATTTTCTGCGTCTCATTTCTTAATATTACACACTTTAGCCGACTGTTCTCCTCATGTTTTAATCGAGGCTAATTCCTATGGTGTGCCTTGTGTCAGCACTAATATTGGTGGAATTCCGACGATTATTCAAGATGGAAAAAATGGAAAGACATTTTCCTTGGAAACTGAAAGTTCAGTTTATAGCGAGTATATCCTAGAGATGCTACACAATCGAGAAGCGTATCAGTCTTTGGCTCTGTCTTCATTTCAGGAATACGAGTCTCGGCTGAATTGGAAAATAGCTATCAGAACGTTCAAAACATTGATTCAAGAACTTTTGGGTTAGCTAATGTTTTAGATGATGAAGATCAAAATGACAAGGGACGATCGATCAATGAGTCGAAAACAAGCGCAAATTGGAATTACTGGAGGAATTGCGACGGGAAAAAGTACGGTGACTGAATATCTGGAAAAACGCTATGGTTTGCCGGTGTTTGATGCGGATGTTTATGCGCGGGAAGCGGTAAAACCGGAATCGCCGATTTTTGAGCGCGTTGTGCAACGATATGGGGAGTCGATTCAGTTACCGGAGGGGGGATTAAATCGCCAGCAGTTGGGGGAGATTGTGTTTAAGAACTCCACAGAGCGACAGTGGTTAGAGGAGCAAATTCATCCCTATGTGCGCGATCGCCTCTACACTATCCTTAACCAATCCTCTCCCCAGGATACCCTCGTCTTCTCCATTCCCCTCCTGTTTGAAGCCCAGATGAGCGATCTGGTCGAGGAAATTTGGGTGGTGTACTGCTCTGAGGAACAACAACTCAAGCGGTTGATGCAGCGCAATCAGTTAACCTTAGAACAGGCACAGATGAGAATCGACAGTCAAATGCCTTTAGCGCAAAAATGCCAAAAAGCCGATCGCCTGTTAAACAATAGCTCGACTCAATCCCAGTTATGGGTGCAAATCGATCGCATCCTGGAGTCCTCGAAGCTATAAGGACTCTGTGAAGCCTAAATCTGTACCCTGATTAGCATGAACAAGGGCTAACTGATAATACTTCTGAGCATGTTCGATTAAATGATCCGCTTCTTCTTGGGTGACTTCCCGCGATCGCTTGGCAGGCATTCCCACCACCAGGGAAAAGGGAGCCACATCCTTAGTGACTACTGCACCTGCACCGACAATCGACCCTTCACCCACCGTTACCCCATCAAGAACAATTGCGCCAATACCAATTAACGATCCTCGCCCGATCTGAGCGCTATGGATCACCGCCCGATGGCCCACCGTGACATACTCTTCTAGAATCGTCGGCTTACCCGGATCGCCATGTAAAATGGCTCCATCTTGAATATTGCTATAGGCTCCAATCTCGATACGCTCGACATCTGCCCGCACCACTGCCCCATACCAGACACTAGAGCCTAAGCCCAATTGAAGATTGCCCACTAGGGTGGCATTCGCAGCAATAAACGCCGCAGAAGAGGTGTCTGGGGCTTCCCAGTAGGTAGGAAACATGGGATCGGAGGGATTCATATTGGGTTTTGACTCAAATAACAACCAGAGAAGAATACAGCAAAATTCTCCTGGTTATAATACAATCACAAAGTGCGATTTGTTGTGGCAAAAAACGCTTCATGATCAACCCCACGTTTCAATATCCTGTTTTTGGGCCAGAGATACAGTGTCCTCACTGTCGTCAAACCATTCCAGCGTTGACGCTGACGGATACCTATCTTTGTCCTCGTCATGGCGCGTTTGAATCTGATCCAAAGACGAAGGAGTTACTCCATATCCAGTCTGGCCGTCATTGGCGACTCTGGAAAGACCAATGGTATCGACAACATACCCATCCCGATGGAATTCGCTTTGAGATCCATGAGGCTTTAGACCGGCTTTATACTCAAGGGTATCGGGCAACTAAAATTATTATTGCTCGGCGCTATCAGGACTTAATTTATGCCTATTTGGAGCGCAATTCAGCTTGGCGCAATGGGGAAGATGCCCAAACGCCTAAATTATATGGGTTGCCGGTTGAATTTAGTCCCGATCCCTCCCAAGAACCCTGTTGGGAGGTGATTAATTTTGACTTGGATAAGGAACCGGGCGCACCGGTACGTTATCCCTATTTCCGTTTGTTTGAATAGGGTGTATGACCATGCACCATGTTTCAATTCGCACGGGTAATATCCATCAGGCGATCGCCTTTTATGAGATCCTCGGATTTGAGGTGACTGAGCGCTTTACCACAGGGATGACCTTGGCTTGTTGGCTGGAAGGGTTGGGAGGACGGATTGAGTTAATCCAAATTCCTGAACCTCGTCCGGCGGCTGATGCGTTTGGGGATGAGCATTATACTGGATATTATCATTTATCGTTTGATTTAAGCGATCGCGCCTCGGATTTACCAAGCTGGTTACAGGAGTTACAGCAAAAAGTGACGGCTTGTCCCGATCTTCCTCCCCTAAAAATATTATTGGCTCCCATGCAACAAATGATTGGCAATCAGGTTTATGAGGTGGCCTTTATTGCCGATCGGGATGGCTTACCCCTGGAATTTTTACGCCGGTTATAGAGGCATACCTAATCATGAAACCCTCCATGTCTCCCCAAGAGGCTCGCCAGTTGGCCCTTGCTTTCTTAGACCAAGCAGGACTCAATCGAGAGTTTGTGGAAAATGCTTCCTTAAAACCCGATGATGCAGAGATTTTGGTGCAGCTTTGTCCCCACAAACGTCCGGAAAAAATTCTAGAAGTGGGCACGTTTGTAGGTGTATCTTCTGTGGTGTTAAGCCTGTGTTTTCCTGACTCTGAAATGATCTGTGTCGATCCTGGTTTGCCGACGGGTTTGATGAATGGGTTGTGTGTGCGAAAATTTGAGATCCCAGACTACCCGCAAACCATGCTATCGTTTGTGGAAGCAGCGCTCACCCATGTGGGAGTTCGCGATCGCGTTAAGATCTATCAGGGCTTTTTCTCTTGCTGTTTCCCCGATAAGGGCGATCGCCAAAACGTTACCGATTATGGCGTTAATCTAGACCATTATGCCACCCTTGGCCCAGAAGTCTGTCAAACTCATAGCCCCTTTGATGTCGTTTTCCTCGATGCCGATCACCACACAGAAGCCGTACTTAGCGATCTGCTCCTTTTAGCGTCCCATCTCGCAACCGATGGGGCGATTATTCTCCATGATATGGGAGAGGATTTCTGGGGGCAACAAGTTCGCGAAGGGGTGCGCCAGTTCTTAAAAGTGCATCCTGAGTTTAGCTTAGAGCAACGAGGAGACTTAGGTAAACTTCAGCGCTCTTAAATACCCTATCGGTAGGGGCGAAAAATTTTCGCCCCTACTACCTTTTGCTACAGATTAAACAGTAACCATTTCTTCGACTTGATTTAAACGCTCTGCTAATAGACTCTCTAGCTCTTCTAAGGCTTTAGAAAATCCTTTAATTCCTTCGTCGAGTTTTTCTGAAGCCATCGGATCTTCGGCGTGCATTTTCTCAAAGGTTTCCTTATCCATGGGAATTTTTTCAATCTCCATTCCCTTCGCTGCTTCTGGATCGAGTCTGCGCGGCAATTCGCCACTGGTTGAATCCAGTTCAGCCAAGAGTTTCGGGGATATGGTGAGTAAATCGCATCCAGCTAATTGGGTGATTTCGCAAATGTTGCGGAAACTGGCTCCCATGATTTCCGTGGGATAGCCAAATTTCTTGTAGTAGTTGTAAATTTGAGTGACCGACAATACCCCCGGATCTTCGGCAGGAGGATAGCTATCCCGTCCGGTTTCTTTCTTGTACCAGTCTAAAATGCGACCGACAAAGGGAGAGATCAGGGTGACTCCAGCTTCGGCACAGGCGATCGCCTGGTGCAAGCCAAACAAGAGAGTTAAATTACAATGGATGCCTTCTTTTTCCAGAATTTCAGCCGCTTTGATGCCTTCCCAAGTGGAGGCAATTTTGATTAAGATGCGATCGCGAGAGACCCCAGCTTCTTCATATTGGGCAATAATATCTCTAGCCTTGGCGATCGTCGCTTCCGTATCATAGGATAAGCGAGCATCCACTTCCGTAGACACCCGTCCAGAAATAATATCCAGAATTTTTACTCCAAAGTCCACAGCTAAATGATCGAAGGCTAATTGAACCACCTCCTGAGTCCCTGCTGCATCTCCTAGATCTTTTCTGGCTTTTCTCAGGGTACTATCCACAATCTCTTGATATTCCGGCATTTGAGCGGCTGCGGTAATCAAGGAGGGGTTCGTCGTCGCATCGCGGGGGGTAAATTTCTCCATGGATTGCATATCCCCCGTATCGGCAACCACAACCGTCATTTGGCGCAGTTGTTCGAGTAGCGTCTGACTCATAATTATCTCCTAAAATGTCTGTAAATCGAGTAAGGTGTTGATAACTTAGACTTACCCAACTTAATCTTAAGAAATTTTTTCCAGGACTGAACTTAAATAACTCTTAAAAATTTAGGGGGGATGGCGAAAAAGTTTAAGGATTATTTTAGGATTGAAGTAACACCGTCAGAATACAGTGCTTTGCGCTTTCCTGTGGGAATGGGGAGGATGGGCTATTACCCATTACCCATTAC
Organism: Roseofilum capinflatum BLCC-M114; assembly: GCF_030068505.1. Taxonomy (NCBI): domain Bacteria; kingdom Bacillati; phylum Cyanobacteriota; class Cyanophyceae; order Desertifilales; family Desertifilaceae; genus Roseofilum; species Roseofilum capinflatum. The sequence goes on along the minus strand of NZ_JAQOSO010000074.1, from coordinate 109,729 downwards.
CCATTACCAACCCGTAGCGCTTACATTTCATGCCGTTTGAGCCGTCGCAGGCGATCGGAATAACTCCGTAAAACCTCTAGGGCAAATTCTGGCGTTTCTTGCACCGCAAATAAAAAGCGCCTTCTATCGATAAAAGCTAAAGTACAATCTGTTTTAGCCACTGCGGTAGAAGCGCGAGTGCCTTCATGATGCACTAAAGCACCTTCTCCAAACACATCTCCCTGTTCAATGGTTTCTACGACTTTATCATTAACTTTTAATTCTACGGTTCCTTTAATAATGCCATACATATGTTCCCCTTTATGTCCATCTTCAAAAATAATATCTCCCGCCTTAAAATAGCGAGGTTCGGGTTGTTTTTGAAATAATTTAATCGTTTCTAAGGCGACCATAAACACTTAATTTATCTCCTATTGTGTTCAATCCATTTCTTGAAAAGATTCTAATTAATTGGTAGGGTGGGCACTGCCCACCCTACTGGACCGGCAAGCTTAAAATTGGGGGTAAGAGTGTAGGTTGGGTTGAGGAACGAAACCCAACACCCGTCTGACGAAAGTTGGGTTTCACTTCGTTCAACCCAACCTACAGTTTTAAGCTTGCCAAGCCACTACTGCTTAAAACGGGATGTTAAGTAATAACAGTGGGTTTATCCCGTCCGGTTAACGTGCGAATTTGGGCAATTTCATCAGCCAATTGAATTAAGGGGGCTAAAGCCTCTTGTGGGTCTTGATGATGGGCTTTAGAATCGGGTTCATACCGCTCTAAATACAGGCGCAAGGTTGCTCCTTGGGTTCCCGTTCCCGATAAGCGGAAGACAATCCGAGAGCCATCGGTAAAGCCAATGCGAATCCCTTGCTTACTGGCCACACTCCCATCAATGGGGTCAGTATAGCTGAAGTCATCGGCATATTTGACTTCATAGTTGCCATACTGTTTACCTTGGAGGGTGGGGACTAAGGAACGCAGGTTTTCCATTAAGGTATTGGCGGGTTCAGAGTCTACCCCTTCGTAGTCATGACGGGAATAGTAATTTCGACCGTAGGTTTGCCAGTGTTGGCGGACAATTTCCTCGACAGATTGCTTTTTAACGGCCAGGATATTCAGCCAAAATAAAACAGCCCAAAGTCCGTCTTTTTCCCGCACATGATTGGAACCGGTTCCGAAGCTTTCTTCGCCGCAAAGGGTGGCTTTTCCAGCATCAAGAAGATTACCAAAGAATTTCCAGCCGGTGGGGGTTTCGTAACAGTCAATGCCCAGTTTTTCAGCAACTCGGTCGGGGGCTTCACTGGTGGGCATGGAGCGGGCAATTCCGGCGAGGCCGTCTTTGTAGCCGGGGACGAGGGTGGCATTGGCGGCGAGGACGGCTAAACTATCGCTAGGGGTGACAAAAAAGTGGTTTCCTAGGATCATATTACGATCGCCGTCTCCATCGGAAGCTGCCCCAAAATCGGGCGCATTGTCTCCATAGAGAACTTCGACCAAATCATGGGCGTAGACTAGGTTAGGGTCAGGATGTCCGCCCCCAAAGTCTTCTAGAGGAACCCCATTTTGCACCGTTCCCGCAGGTGCGCCGAGCCGGTTTTCAAACAGTTCCTTGGCATAGGGCCCGGTGACGGCGTGCAGGGAGTCCATGCACATGCGAAACTGGCCAGAGGCTAGATAGTTGCGAATGACGTTAAAATCAAACAGAGACTCCATCAACTCGGCATAGTCAGCAACGGAGTTAATCACCTCTACGGTCATATCTCCGAGTTTGAAGCTACCCAACTGGTCAAGATTGAGGTCGGCTGCTTCTAAGATTTTATACTGATCGATGGTTTTGGAGCGATCGTAAATGGCACTGGTCACCTTTTCCGGAGCTGGCCCGCCATTACTAACGTTATACTTCACACCAAAATCCCCTTCTGGCCCCCCTGGATTATGGCTGGCAGAAAGAACAATACCGCCAAATGCATTATTTTTACGGATAATGCAAGAAGCCGCAGGAGTGGATAGAATCCCCCCTTGACCCACTAAAACACGACCCACGCCATTAGCGGCCGCAATTTTCAAAATCGTCTGAATCGCTGTTCGGTTATAATAGCGACCATCTCCACCCAACACCAAGGTTTTACCCTGAAAGTCCTCTAAACTATCAAAAATCGATTGGATGAAATTTTCCAAATAATGGGGTTGTTGAAAGGCCAGAACCTGTTTGCGTAAACCGGAGGTTCCTGGCTTCTGGTCGGTAAACGGTTGAGTTGAAATAGTTTTTATGCTCATAAATAGCTGATGCTCGGATCTTCAGCATCTTCATTTTCGAGCATTTCGTGCCTCTTGCAGCATTGACTTTGGCGTAGGAGCTGGATATTACAAAATGTTACATCTTGCTGGACTTCTCAAAGGGGGTTCAGAAACCAGACTTCTAGGAAAACCTCGGATAGTATAGGGAACAGAGGCAAGAAACCCGGTTTAATTTTACAGTTTTAATTTTTAAGTAATTATGACGCTTCCCAATTGGATTACATTTTCTCGCTTGCTGGGGGTTCCCTTTCTGCTCTACGGGTTGCTAGAGCCGACAGTAGAGCGGCGCTGGTTTTGTTTGGCGGTGTTTTTGGTGGCTGCGGGAACGGACTGGTTGGATGGCTATTTAGCTAGGCGGTTAGATCAAATCAGTGAGATGGGTAAGTTTCTCGACCCTTTGGTGGATAAGTTGTTGGTGTTAGCGCCGTTGTTGTCGTTGGTGGAGTTGGGGGAAGTGCCAGGTTGGGGAGTGTTTCTGATTTTAGCGCGGGAATTGGCGATCGCCGGATGGCGGGTGAATCAAACTACCGTTTCTGGTGCGAATCTCTGGGGTAAGCTGAAAACCGTAGTGCAGATTGCGGCGATCGCCTTTTTAATTGCTCCAACTCCCCTTTCTTGGACTGTGCCCATCTTAATCCTATTTTGGAGCGCTGTAGCCTTAACCTGGATTTCGGGATTCATTTATATTTGGCCCCAACCTGCACAGGAGTCCCCCTCATCTGTGCAATAAAACTTAATCCAATCCAAGACAATTTTAGGGAAAATCTGGGCATCCTTAATTCAGGGTTAATCTGCAATGCCCGATTAGGGATATCGATCAGCTCCTTTCCCTAGAATTGTTCATATCCACCTTAAATCGAGAGAATCATGGTAGCCATTACGACACCCGATAACCAAGATGCCCTCTTAATGGGAACGATCGATAATGACGAGATCTTAGGAAAAGAAGGCAATGACTACTTGTTCGGTTTAGAAGGAAATGATTCTTTAAGCGGTGCAGGGGGACGAGATTTTATTAGTGGCAATACAGGCAACGATTGGATCGTCGGTGGGGAAGGTAGCGATCTTTGTTATGGGGGACAAAATGATGATTCGATTAGTGGCAGTGATGGGGATGATTTCCTCTATGGAGATTTAGGGAATGATATCCTCAATGGGGATAGTGGCAATGATTTCTTTTTTGGTGGACAAGGCAACGATACTATTGAGGGGAGTATCGGGAATGATTTAATTTTAGGTGGGCAAGAAAATGATTCCCTAACCGGAGGAGCCGGCAATGATTTTATCTGGGGTGGACAAGGCCGCGATATGATTTCTGGGGGTGACGGAAATGACACCCTAAGTGGCGATCGCGGTGGCGGTATTTTATCTGGAGGAGCAGGTCTGGATACTTATATTTTACGGGCTTCTCTAGCAGGTGACTTTACCAGTATTCCTTTGATTTTTGGCTATCACGAAAATGAAATCATTGGTTTAGCAGGAATTAGTGTAAATGATGTAACCGTGGTGAGAACGGGGCATTTTGAAGCCAGAATCGATCAAATTAGTACAGGTGCAACGATCGCGTCGATCTACGGTATAAACTTTAGTTTGGTATTAAATAACCAAGTGATATTTGTAGAAGTAGATGTGGGATTGGCTTAAGTGCGATCAAAAAAATAAATTTTTCCTAAATCTATTCAACAAAAGAATATTCACAGGAATAAATTGGTACAATCGGACGATCCGCAGGGCGTTCATCAGCACTTTGGGATTGATTCAGACCCAAAAAAAAATTAAGTGAAAAATCCGTAATGGAGAAAATTGAGGATGTAGGACTAGATGGACAGGACTAACAGAACTTCAAACGTGATGTTCTGTAGAAGATGACCGGCTAGGTCAAATTCTATGGAAGTTATAAGAAGTGCTAAAAAAGAAGCCTCGTCTAAGAGCTTTGAAGGGGGAGGGAGCCAAATCGCTCCATCAACCCATTGGGGCGATCGCCGAAACAGGCGAGATAATGGCCTATCCTGTCAACAATGTTCTCCATCAAGAACCCTGGGATTCGGTGTGATTTATGCTCTTGTTACCTACTCCAGATTGGACGGGTCAATCGACTAAAATAAAGCCCAAATTAAACCTCGCTTTTGATCTCGAACAACAAAACCCTATGGTGTGGCAACCGGGACATCAACTCCAAGACGGTCACTATATGATCGCCGGGCAACTCGGTGAGGGCGGATTTGGCATTACCTATCTGGCTCACACGGAAACCGGCGAGAAGGTGGTGATCAAAACGCTCAATGAGAAGATCCGCAATAAAAAGGACTTCGAGAAATGTCAACAAGACTTTCTCAATGAAGCCCTGTGGATCGCTAAATGCTCCCATCCCCACATTGTGCGGGTGGAAGAGTTGATCCAAGAAGACCACCTGTGGTGCATTGTTCTGGAGTATATCGACGGCACAAATTTAGGGACTCTAGTCGATACCGAAGGAGCCTTACCCGAAGCCGAAGCCCTGCACTATATTCAACAAATTGGAGACGCTCTCAATACCGTCCATCATCAAGGGTTCTTGCATCGGGATATCAAACCGCTCAACATCCTGCGGCGCAAGGGTGAAGCCTCAACCACACTGATCGACTTTGGCATGGCTCGTAAATTTATGCCCAATCTCGTCCAAGGTCATACCGCTTATGTGAGTCGAGGATTTGCCCCCATAGAACAGTATGATGGGCAATCCTTTCGGGGCGCTTACACCGATGTCTACGGGTTAGCTGCTACCCTGTATGCATTGTTAACCGAAGAAGTGCCAGAGTCAGCAACCAACCGCGATCGCCGGGTGGCTCGCAATCAACCCGATCCGCTCATTCCACCGAACCAACTGAATCCGGTGATTAGCGATCGCACCAACGCCGCCATTCTAGCAGGCATGGCCCTCGAACCCGAAGACCGGCCCCAGTCGGTTCAGCACTGGTTCGATCTCTTGGGAATTGCCCTCATTTCCCCCCCTTGGCAAGCGCCCCCTGCCATCAACGACACCGAGCGTAAATGGAGTTCGGCTGTAGGCATGGACTACAGCACCTTAGAGCAACTCTTAGCCGCCGGAAATTGGCAAGAAGCCGATCGCCAAACCGACCAAATTTTGCTCGAAATTAGCGATCGTACCTCAGAAGGTAGTCTCACCGAAGAGCAAGTCAAATACCTGCCCGGTCGAGACCTGCGAACCCTTGACCGCTTATGGGTGCAATACAGCAACGGTCACTTTGGATTTAGCGTGCAAAACCGCATTTGGCGGTCACTCGACAAAAACTATCAAGAATTCGGCGATCGCGTCGGTTGGCGATCGCTAGGCCAGTCCTGGTTAGCCTACGCTAACCTCACCTTCGATCTCGGCGCTCCCCAGGGCCATCTTCCCACATGGGGAAGACGGGGACGCTTATGGCCCTACTTAGGATCGCGACTCAAACGCTGTGGACTCTAAGATCCCCAGCCCTACTCAATCTCAAGAGAATCAGGAGAATTAAAACATGGCATTCATTACTGCTGAATCCACCCTATCCGTTGAAGCTCTAACCTTCGTTAAAGTCAACTACGAAGCCGAACTGCAAGCTCACTTTGGAGTCAACGTCAGCGAACTCAGCGATGCACAAGTCGCTGAATTTGCCCTCGACATTTCCGTTCAAGTTCTTGGTAAAGCCATTATTTCCGTTGACAGTCAAGGACAAGGCAGCGTATCCGGCGATTTAAGCAACGGTCAAATCCTCATCGGTGGTGCAGGAAACGATCAAATCAATGGGGGAAATGGCAACGATGTCCTCATTGGTGGATCGGGAAAATCTAGAAAATCCGGTTCAGGCGGTGGCTCCGGTTCAGGCGGTGGTTCCGGTTCAGGCGGTGGCTCCGGTTCAGGCGGTGGCTCCGGTTCCGGTGGTGGTTCCGGTGGCGGTTCCGGTAACCTCTCCAAAATTTCCGGCCTATCCGGCGCTGACGGTGACGACGAAATGGACGGCGGTGCAGGTGATGATACCTGCCTCGGTGGAGCTGGGAACGACTCCTGCGCTGGCGGTGCGGGTGAAGACTCCTGTGTAGGTGGCGATGGTGATGATACCTTAGACGGCGGCGATGATAACGACACCCTAGATGGAGGAGATGACAAGGATACCCTCATCGGCGGTAATGGGGATGATTCCCTAGTCGGTGGAGACGGGGATGACTCCTGTGTAGGTGACGAAGGCAAAGACACCCTCGACGGTGGCAAAGATAAAGATACCCTTGAAGGCGGTAATGGAGATGATTCCTTAATCGGTGGCGATGGGGATGACTCCTGTGTAGGCGACGAAGGCAACGACACCCTCGACGGTGGCAAAGATAAAGATACCCTCGACGGTGGCAATGGAGATGATTCCTTAATTGGTGGCGATGGGGATGACTCCTGTGTAGGCGGTGAAGGGAACGACACCCTCGACGGTGGCAACGGCAAAAATACCCTCGAAGGTGGTGAAGGGGATGACTCCCTCATCGGCGGAAATCAGGATGATACCCTAGTGGGCGATGCCGGTAATGACACCTGTCTCGGTGGCAATGGCGATGACTCCTGTGTTGGTGGCGAAGGCGATGATTCCCTAGTCGGCGAAAATGGTAATGATACCCTCGTCGGTGGAGACGGCGGCGATACCCTAGTAGGCGGTAACGGCAAAGATAGCCTCGTCGGTGGCGAAGGAGCAGATAGTCTCGTCGGTGGCAATGGTAAAGATACCCTTGTCGGTGGCGATGTACTAGATGGTGGTGCTGATGATGACTTGCTCATTGGTGGAGAAACCACCACTGAAATTAAAGGGGGAGCTGGATTTGATATTGTCAGTTTCCTGAGTATTGAGCTAGACATCTCGATCAATATTGGCTTAACAATTAATGTTTCTGCCACCGGCACAACCACGGTGAGCGGCACTCTCGCTGGAGGGGGACAACTCAACAACCAAATGGAAGGGGTGGAAGGATTCACCGGTTCCACAGGTGATGACACCATGACCGGTAGCGAAAATGGTGATGCCCTCAATGGTGGAGCAGGTAATGACAACATTGATGGGGGAGAAGGGGATGATACCCTCACCTGTGGAGAAGGTAATGACACCTTAACCGGTGGCGATGGCATTGATATTGTTTCCTATGTAGAAGCCTCGGTCGGTGTGGAAATTAACCTGGAAACGGGTATCACGATTGTCGGTCAATTTGAGAATCAGATTAGCGGATTTGAAGGGGCTATTGGTTCTGACTTCAATGATGTGATTACTGGTGGTGCAGTTGCGGGCTTAAATCTGCAAGCAGGCGGCGGTAGCGATACCTATAAATTGACGGCTGCCAATGCTGTGGGAACCACGATTAAAGATGGTGGTGGTACTGATGATGTGATTGAGGTGGAAGGGGTTACCCTGTCTCTACCTCCGGAAGGTGAAGATGCAGCGCCAGCCACGGGAACGAAGGTCTTACGCGATGGCACTAATTTAGTTGTCGATCTCGATAATGATGGCCAGGTTGATGCAAGCAAAGACTTAGTGGTTGAAGACTTCTTCTCCTTGGAAAGCAATTCTGGAGGAGCCGGTGTTGTTGAACAAGTCGCTAATTTAACCAGTGCGGAAATTTTGGCCGCCTTCCCCAACCCCGAACCCCCAGCTTCTGGTTCCGGTTCGGGTACGTTTACTGACCCGGTTGCGCCTCCGAGTTCTTCTTCAACCACAACTACAACCGGAACGAATGTTTCTGTTGACTTCACCACTGAGTTTAATGTCAGTATCGGTAATGATGTGGTGATTGGTACAGCCGGAGCGAATACCATCTTTGGTTTGGCGGGTAACGATCAAATTGACGCTGGCGCAGGTGATGACACTGCCAATGGTAACCAAGGTGAAGACGTGGTTAACGGTGGCGAAGGGAATGATATCTGTTACGGTGGCCAAGGGAATGATGCTGTCAGTGGTGGCGATGGTAATGATATGGCTTCCGGCGATCGCGGCAATGATATCGTTAACGGAGATGCTGGCGAAGACCAACTCACCGGCGGTCAAGACAGCGACTCCATCGACGGTGGCGCAGACAACGATAACATCTTTGGCGGTCAAGGCAATGACCTCATCAACGGTGGTGATGGTGATGATGTCATCAGTGGTGATGCCGGTATAGACACCCTCATCGGTGGTGCAGGCAATGATGTCTTCGTTCTCCGCACCGGAACCGCAGCCGCAACCGCAGCCGAAGCCGACCTGATTTTAGACTACCGCGAAGGCGACACCATCGGCTTAACCGGTGGCATCACTCCCGATAATCTCACCTTCACCGTAGAAAACGGCAATACCATTATCGAAGTCAACAATAATGGCGTAACCTCCGTTCTCGGTATCGTCAACGGTGTAGCGCCTGAACAACTCACCTTCAGCACTGCCGATATTCAGGTTAACTTTACCGGTAATGTCTCCGTCATGAGCAGCGTCTTTGTCGGTGGCACTCTTGGTGGTCAAGAATTTGCCGTAGGTGCAACAGCGTTTGCCAGTGTTGACTTTAGCCAGTCCTTTGCTCTGGTATAGGTTCTCTATCCTGATAGTTTAGGTTCGGTTAAAACCTAATTTTGTAGGGGAGAAAAATGTTTCGCCCCTACTTTTTTTTATCGAGCTACCACAGCCAATCACCGTAGGGTGGGCAGATGAATAAGGCAACATCATTCAAAATCTACCAGCGAAACCTGCCCACCTTACTGATACAACAGTTTTAGCGGTTATGACGTTTAATTAAGGTATTTAGCGGACTGGGTATCACTAAGCAGCTAGGGGTTGCCGGGTATTCACCACCCCCTGATAATAGCGGCGCAATTGCCGCGTCGCCGCACTCCAACCCCAGCGTTCCGCCTCTTGGCGGGCATTCTGGCGCAGGGTTTCACGCTCCGCTTGATTATCGAGTAAAGCTTGAGTGGCTGTTATCGCTCCCTTATCATCCGTGGGGTCAAACAGGTAGCCGTTTACGCCATCAGTGACAATATCCGTGATGCCGCCGGTTCCCGCAGCGACGACGGGACAACCCGCAGCCATGGCTTCCAGGAGAACTAAGCCGAGGGTTTCGGTGCTGGAGGGGAAGATAAAGGCATCGGCGGAAGCGAAGGCGGAGGCTAGGGTTTGGCCGCGCAGATAGCCGACGAAATGGGTGGGAGTTCCGGCAAAATGTTCTTCTAAAACGGCGCGGTTGGGGCCATCCCCTACAAGAGCCAATCTAGCACCGGGGATACTTTCCAGGACGGGTTTAATACGCTCAATTTCTTTTTCTGCCCCTAAGCGTCCGACATAGAGGAGGAGGGGGCTGTCGGGATGGCCTTGGGAGAGGCGATCGCGCATTTCTCTAGAAGCTAAACTGGGATGGAAGAGTTCCGTATCGACTCCGCGCTGCCATAAATCCACCCGTTCAATCTCATGGTTGATGAGTTCTTGTACCATCACACTGGAGGTACAGAGGTTGAGATCCGCTTGATTATGGGCCCCTTTAAGCAACTCCCATAACACCGGTTCTAACATGCCTAACCCGTAATGTTGTAGGTATTGGGGCAGATGGGTATGGTAAGAAGCAACAAGGGGAATCTCCAACTTCTTGCCATAATAGAGTCCAGCTAAACCCAGGATCGCCGGGTTTGCCACATGAATGAGATCGGGATTAAAATCGGCGATCGCCTCCCCAATGGCTGGTCGCGGAAACGCCATTTTCAGCTCAGGATACCAAGGCAGGGGCATTCCCGATACCCCATAGATTTTCGCCCCCTTATATTCCGTCAGTCCCCCCTCTGGACAAACAATCAACACGCGATCGCCCAACCGTTGTAGATGATCGACCGTTTGCGTCAGACGAGTTACAATTCCGTCGATCTTCGGTAGAAAAGTTTCTGTAAATAGAGCAATTCTCATAAAAAAAGCGCCATCCTGAAAGTAATAAATAGGGAACAGTCACCAGCAATGTCCCACCTGGACATCGAAAAACCATCCATCTGGTAACTGGTGACTGAGCTAACTAATTCCGTCGCCAAGAAACTTTGGGAAGAATTTGAGTTTCATCGACCCGATCTTTGTAGTGTTGGGCCACATTAATCAAAGAATCGAGCAGCGACTCTTCTAGGTTATGCGGTTCTAATCCCAAGTCTTTGAGTTTGGTATTTTTGGCATTGAAATAATGCTCTTCCAATTCCACACGGGGATTATCCAGATGGTTAATTTCCACATTTAATCCCACATGCTTACCGGCTTTTTCAACCATGAGAGCCAGATCGCCGACGCTAAACATTTCGGTAAACTGGTTAAAGACTCTGAACTCACCGGAATTGGCAGGATTATTCACCGCAATTTCAATACAGCGCACCGTATCGCGGATATCTAAAAAGCCTCTGGTTTGTCCCCCTTTACCATAAACCGTGAGGGGATGACCGATCGCCGCTTGAATACAGAACCGGTTCAGCGCTGTCCCAAAGACTCCATCATAATCCAGACGGTTGATGAGCATTTCATCTCGTCTGGTTTGATCCGTATGCACCCCATAAACCACCCCTTGGTTTAGATCCGTGGCTCGCAGACCCCAAATCTTGCAGGCAAAATGGATATTGTGGCTATCATGAACCTTAGACAAATGATAGAAACTTCCCGGTTGTTTCGGATAAGGAAGGGTATCTGTCCGTCCATTATGGTTAATTTCGATATATCCTTCTTCAATATCGATATTGGGCGTTCCATATTCACCCATAGTTCCCAATTTTACTAAGTGGGTGTCTGGAAACTCCTCTTTCATGGCAAACAAAAGATTTAAGTTGCCAACCACATTATTGGTTTGTGTCATCACCGCATGTTCGCGGTCAATCATGGAAAACGGAGCCGAGCGCTGTTCGCCAAAATGGACGATCGCTTCCGGTTCAAATTGACGCAAAGAGCGAATCAAGAAATCATAATCATTGATATCGCCAATAAAGAGATCGATCTTTTTGCCGGTCAATTCATGCCATTTGCGTAACCGTTGCTGAATAGGTGCGATCGGTGTCAGGGTCTCAACACAAAGTTGTTGATCCCAATGACGACGCACGAGATTATCCAGAATCCCTACTTCATAACCATGGTCAGACAGATAGAGTGCGGTAGCCCACCCACAATAGCCGTCGCCACCAATAACTAGGACTTTCATAACGTAACTCGATTCAAAATCATTTACCGATACTCGGTCAATTTATCAGGTTTGTGTCCCCTGTGACACATTTGTTAAAGAAATATTGCTATCGGAATGTTCCCTCATGATTGTAGACCCTGGTTTGGATGTCAAGGAGAGGCGATCGGGTCATTGAGGTCAAAAGGCTTTTGGGACTTCAACAAGCGGTAGGTGCGCCCAAAATATCGGCAAATTAGGAGGCGTTGGTTGTGATTGAAGGGGATCTATAGCGCTTCGCGCTAGGGAATAGGGAATAAGCTCAGAGAATGGGGGTTGATTGGGGGGTTAGGGGCGATCGCTCTGAAAATTGCTCTACAGATTTTACCTACGAGTATTTTAGTTTACCATATCATGGTCTAATTTTGTCTAATACAGGATTCGTAGGGACGGGTTATACCAACATTAGCTTAGGTAAATACCAACCCATCAATATCCTGAACCCACACTCATATACAGGGGATGAGGGGCAGCCATTACATAACTCATTTAAGTTTGCTATATAGTTGATTCGGTTGTGCGATTTGTTTGGATGGAAAGTCTTGGGTAAAACCCAAAACGTACATCCAGTGGGACTAATAGTCCCATAACTCAGAGATGGTTCTCAATCGGTGAGAGCGTCTGGACTCCACTTCCAATTATGGTGACATCTCTCTCGACCCCTAACACCCTTCATAAACTTGGCGGTAATAATCCTGATAGTCTTGGGACAGTAGAGGTTGCCACCAATCTTGATGATCTAAATACCATTTCAGGGTTTGCCGTAGTCCTTCTTCCACGGTAACTGAAGGTTGCCAACCGAGTTCCGTTTGAATTTTAGTCGAATCGATCGCGTAGCGGCGATCGTGTCCCAGTCTATCCTTCACAAACGTAATCAGATTCCGACAGGGACGTACAGGGAGCTGGGGCGCGAGTTCATCCATCAGATCGCATAAAATGGTCACTAAGTCAATATTTTTAACTTCATTATTTCCCCCTACATTGTAGGTTTCCCCTGGTTTTCCTTTATGAATAACCACATCTAGAGCGCTGCAATGGTCAATTACATAAAGCCAATCTCGGATGTTTTGACCATCGCCGTAAACGGGTAAGTTTTTGCCGATTAAGGTGTTAAGGGTCATCAAGGGAATCAGCTTTTCAGGAAACTGATAGGGGCCATAATTATTGGAGCAATTGGTAATAATCGTGGGTAAATTATAGGTATGATAATAGGCGCGAACTAGGTGATCGCTCCCCGCTTTCGAGGCAGAATAGGGGCTGTTGGGGGCGTAGGGGGTGGTTTCTTGAAAGGCGCGATCGCTCGGCCCTAAAGAACCATACACTTCATCGGTAGAGACATGCAAAAATAAGCCCTTATCGGATAGAGTAGGATAATGTTGGCGGAAAGCTTCTAAGAGGGTAAATGTACCGACCACATTGGTTTGCACAAATGCCCCTGGCCCAAGGATAGAGCGGTCTACATGGGATTCGGCAGCGAAGTGAGCCAGGGTGTCAATTTGTTCTTCGGCTAAAAGTTGGTCAATGAGGGAGCGATCGCCGATATCCCCCTGTACAAAGCGAAATTGAGGACGATCCTTCACCGGCTGTAAATTAGCCAAATTCCCCGCATAGGTGAGCGCATCCAAGACCACCATCCGATCTTCCGGGTAGCGATCGCACCAATACTGGACAAAATTCGAGCCAATAAACCCCGCACCACCGGTAACCAAAACACGACGAGAATTACGATTTTCCATATCCTTAAATATCCTTAAAATTACCGTTGATATTCAGACCTATTAGGGCGGGTTTAGCTCATAAATTTATCAGTCGTCGAGATTTGGGAGAACCCGCCCCTACACCCCTGACCACTATAGCAATCACACGAACCCATTCCCCATTCCCCATTCCCTATTCCCTATTCCCTATTCCCCATTCCCTATTCCCTATTCTCCAGCATCTCCGCCAAAGCCTGTTTCATCTCTTCACCCTGGGTTGTCGCCGTTCCGAACTGGCGCACCACCAGAGAAGCCGCCAAATTGCCCAACACCGTCGCCTCCCAAAACGAAGCCCCCACACACAACGCCAAAGACACAGCCGCAATCACCGTATCCCCAGCTCCCGTAACATCAAACACCTGGCGACGGTTAAAGGCGGGAATATGAACCATGGGCTTTTCCGGTGTAAACAAGCTCATCCCCTCATCTCCACGAGTCATTAAAAGATGACTGGCTTCAGTCATCTTTAACAACTCTTCCCCCGCTTGCATTAACCGCTCATCCGAATCAATGGCATAACCCACCGCCTGTTCTGCCTCCGGTAAATTGGGAGTAAACAAGGTTGCTCCCCGATAGCGTTGCAAATCTTTTTGCGTATCTACCATTACTCGATTATGGCTTAAGCTGGCGGGAATCACGGGAGAGACTTGCCCATCTGGTCGAGTGCAAAAGACTCCATCCCCATAGTCCGAACAAATCACACCGTCTACCCGATCTAATTGGGATTGAACATAATCCGCTAACGCCTGTTGTAAAGATAACTCTGGCAACCGATCCGACTTGCGATCGACCCGCACAATTTGCTGAGTGACCGACTGACGAGCATGGCCAGAAATGCGACTTTTGGTGACTGTGGGCCGGGTTTCATCGATCAGAATGCCTTGGGTATTAATCCCCGCTTCCTCAAAAATCCGCCGCAGGGCTTGCCCTTGGTCATCTTTTCCCACAATACCCACCGCTTTAATTTGTCCCCCCAATTTCGCCAAATTGTAAACCGCGTTGGCTCCCCCTCCAGGAATTTGGCGGGTTTCCTCATGGCGTAAAATCAGAACAGGGGCTTCTCTGGAGAGTCGTTCTACTTGACCGGTGAGGAATTCATCGAGGGTTAGATCGCCAACAACTAATACTTTCGCTTGACTGAAGCGATCGATCAGTTCGTATAAACGGCTTTGGTTCTGTTTGAGTTGCCCGATTAAATCTGCGGGTAAGGTCATATGAGTTGAGGGGGTTGAATGTTAAACCTTAATCAGTCTACGATCGCCCGTCAACCCTGGCTATGGGATGGCTGGCTCCCTTCTGGTAAAATTATTGCAGTTGCTCAATGCCTCACCGTGACCCGATTTATCCATGACCAATTCGCTAAACAATACCTCAGCGAACTCCTCTCCTCTTTTGGCACAGTAGAAACCAGCAAAGATGTTGCCTCAGAAGTCCGCCAAGTTGATGTGTTCTTTACCCCATCTTCTTCCGAACTTGATGCCAGCGAACTTGGGTTGTTAGGGAAACTTACGGAAACTCCGGCAATCTTTGAACCCTTTCGCAACCCCATCACAGCTAAGGACATTCGCGCCTGTCTGTTGAAACTATTGGTACTGCAAGCCAAAGAGGAACGGGATAGAGAAAATACACAACAGACTGATACTGAGCCACCAAAACTATGGATATTAACTCCCACAGCATCAGAAAACTTACTAGAGAGCGCTGGTGCAAAGGAGTTAGCCAATGAACCGACAGGAGTCTATTATTGTCCAGCACTCTACAAAAGCGCCATTATCGTTATTCATCAACTCCCCCGTACTCCCGACACTCTATGGTTGAGACTCCTAGGACGGGGAAGAGTCCAACAACAAGCTATCAGAGAACTCGAAGCTTTGCCCAAAGGGAATCGCTGGCGAGCGAATGTGATAAAATTGGTCTACGAACTTTTAACGATTCTAGCCACGCGGCAAACCCAAGAAGCAGATCGAGATGATGAGGAGCTAATCGTGACTTTAACTCAACTTTATGAAGAAGCGATCGCCCAACTGCGCGAAGAAGGACGGCAAGAAGGACGACAAGAAGGACGACAAGAAGGACGACAAGAAGGACGGCAAGAGGGGGAAGAGCAAGCTACTGTGCGCTTCATAACTAATCTCTTGCAGGTTCGGTTTGGAGAAGTGGATGAAGAACTCGCTGCTATTGTAGGGCGAATAGCCGCCCTGCCTTCAGACGAATTTACCCCTCTGCTTCTACAATTGTCTCGTGAAGAGTTACTCCTGCGATTTAGGGTAGAACAGGATTAAGTGTCAGAGGAGTAGCTAATCGTGACTTTAACTCAACTTTATGAAGAAGCGATCGCCCAACTGCGCGAAGAAGGACGGCAAGAAGGACGGCAAGAAGGACGACAAGAAGGACGGCAAGAGGGACGGCAAGAAGGACGACAAGAAGGACGACAAGAAGGACGGCAAGAAGGACGGCAAGAGGGGGAAGAGCAAGCTACTGTGCGCTTCATAACTAATCTCTTGCAGGTTCGGTTTGGAGAAGTGGATGAAGAACTCGCTGCTATTGTAGGGCGAATAGCCGCCCTGCCTTCAGACGAATTTACCCCTCTGCTTCTACAATTGTCTCGTGAAGAGCTACTCAGACAATTTACGACAGAAAACGAATAACCATAGAAGTGGGTGAACTCCAAACTTAACTCTAGGTCAGGATGCTCTCAATCAATCAGAGGTTGGGAGTATCTTTGTTACCCATTACCAGCCTGTAGCGCTATATAATCAAAGCCAAATTCTCAAATGGAGTCTAGATGATGAAAACTCGTATAGTTGCCAGCCTGTTAACGAGTTTAACAGCGTTTTTAGGATGTATGGTAATTTCGGATGCAGCTTGGGCAGAACACCGCCGCAATTTTCATGAACTAATCGATTTAAATCCTACGTTATACCGTCAGATTTGTAACCAAATTCAATCGGGTGCTGAAAATTGTAATAATACTTATCGGTTGGGTGTGCCGATGTATTTGGTGACGGGAAATTTAGGAGAGATATCTTATGTGACAATTCTGAATAAACAGCTTTATATTTGGGATTGGGTGAATGGGAATTGGAGTCCTGAGAGGGATATGCCGGTGGGAACCTATCAGTTTGTGTTATTACTGAGAGAAGCACAGGAAGAAACCCGTTAACGGGTGTGCCCAGAACTGTTGAGTTTGAGTCAAGCATGAGGATGATGAAGCGATCGCCCAGGCAATGGGGTTTAAGATTGATCTTAACTTTGTTGACAAGCTGGTGTGCCTTCGCACAAGCTGCCTATGGAGCCGATCGCATCAATCTCCGTTTAGGATTATGGCAGACTCAAATCGCGATCGCCGATTTAGAACACTTTAGCGAAACCGGAACCCTCTCCCCAGCCTTGCACCCCTATCGCTCTGTCCTCACCCCTAGGGTACAGCAGCTCATAGATTATCGGTTTCCCATCGATACCCGACTGGGCGATCGCATCCTCAGAAACATTTTTCACTCTCCCCTCAGTCTAGAAATTTACCAAAGTGTCGTTCCCATTTTGCCCGATAGTCGTCTCGACTATCTAGAGCAAGCTGTAACCACCACCCTGAAAAACAACCATTTCAGTGTTCTCTCGATTCTCAAAGCTTATCCCGGTAAAGAAATCACCGTAAATCTATCCGCCGCCCTATCCTTTGCCCTCCAGTTTAACCATGATTATTGGCAAAGTCGTCTTCTAGAACCCTTACTGAGTCGGGAACTGTTAGTCAATGAACCCTCAGACGCTTTAACCTGGGACATCGATCCCACCCAACCGGCGGATGACCTGGTAGAAAAAACATCATTAATCCTTCGAGATTGGGATAGAAAGCGGGTGATCCCCGTAGATCTCTATACTATTCCTGAATCGCCAGCCTCTGGCCCCCTAGTGGTCATTTCCCACGGATATGGCTCCGATCGCAATTACTTATCCGGTTTAGCCTACCATTTAGCATCCAATGGATTAACCGTAGCGGCGATCGAGCATCCCGGAAGTAGCCTAAAATGGTTAATAAATGGGTCAAAATTTAGCCACTTGGCGACCTTAGTTCCTCCAGAAGAATTTATCGATCGCCCCCAAGATATCCGCTTTTTGCTCGATTATCTACAAAACCTCAATCATCAACCCGGCCCTTTTTACGGCAAACTGAACACCGAGCGGGTAACAATGGTCGGTCATTCCTTGGGGGGATATACTGCCTTCGTTTTAGCCGGTGCAGAGCTAGATTTAACCAGTTTACGCCGATTTTGCCGCGATCGCCTACCCTTGGGTCGTTCTCCGGCTGACTGGTTACAATGTGCAGCCGCCGATCTCACCACTGTACCCCACTCTCTCAAGGACGACCGCATTGTACAAGTGATTGCCATTAGCCCCGTGATCGGGCGTTTATTTGGCGAAACTGGAATCAGCGCCGTAAAAATCCCCACCCTGATCTTAACCAATACCAATGATGCTGTTACCCCTGCTCTCGAACATCAAATCCGCCCCTTTAACCACTTAACCGGGCCCAAATATCTGCTCACCGCTATCGGAACCCCCCATTTAAGTATTGGCAATCTCAGATATTCCAATCCAGTCACCTCCCCCTTTCAACCTCTACATCAATTGCTAAATGGAGTTTCACTAGCCTTTATTAAACAATTAACCCCAGAGAAAGAACGCTATCAAGTTTTTCTCAGTCCAGCTTATACCCAATCCTTTTCCACTCCTAAAATTCCCCTGCGCTTAAATCAGTCCCTTCCAGGAAGCCTATGGGAGCGGGTAGAGGTCGGTCGTTGGCTGCATTGGCTGGGTTGGGGATAATAGATAATAGTAAAGTTAATCAAGCAATTATTAAGAGCAGAACATTTTGTCTATGTCCGGTTTAGCCCTCCATACCACCAGCCCCCAACTCGGTTTAGCTCTCCAAGACCTAACCGGAAATCGGCGATCGCAAACCTGGAACCTCGGACATGAAACCTCAAGTCAACTGCACCATTTACTAGGAACCTTCATTCAACCCCTCAGTTGGCAAGACTTAAGCTGGTTAGCCGTTGCCAAAGGCCCTGGAGGCTTTACCGGGACTCGTCTGGGTCTAGTCACTGCTCGCACCCTGGCCCAACAGCTCAATCTACCCCTCTTTACTATTTCTACCCTCGCTGCTGTAGCCTGGTCGCGTCGAGAGGAACATCCCGTGATAGCGGTAGAAATGCCTGCTCAACGGGGGCAGCGCTTTGGAGCCATCTATCCGGTGAACACCTATCCCCCGATCCCCCTCATTCCGGATCAAGTCTTTACTCCTGAAGGATGGCAAAAGACCTTAGAACAGCATTCCTATCCCTTAATTCAAACCCCACCCCATTTAGGCGAAACCGTTTCCAGTGTTTTAGAGTTAGCAGCATTAGGTTGGAAACAGGGAGAACGACCCAGTTGGATCGATGCACTTCCCTTTTATGGCCAACATCCAGTACAGTAATGGACATCATTCCCGGAGGGAATTCACGGAGTTGTCGGCATTTTTCTGATAAAAAAAGGGCGAACAGCCGTTCGCCCCTACATCGGGTTGTTTTCACACAGAGAGGGGATTAGATTTGAGGAATGTAACTTTCCTTTTCTGGAACCGTGGTATATTCCGCCACAATCTGCCGGAACTCTTCCCCATCAATGGTTTCTTTTTCAATCAGCAGATCGACCAGGCGATCGATGACATTGCGATGATCGCGCATAATTTGCAGAGCTTGATCGTAGCAATGTTCTACAATGACCCGAACTTGGGCATCAATGCGGGAGGCAATTTCTTCTGAGTATTCAGAACGGGACATCAGATCCCGACCTAAGAACACTTCACTGGTTTGACCTTCTAGGGATAAGGGGCCCAGATCGGACATGCCAAACCGGGTGACCATTTGCCGAGCCATTCCGGTGACTTGCTGCAAATCTCCCCCTGCACCGGTGGTCACTTCTGCGTCGCCAAAAATGATGGCTTCGGCAGCGCGACCCCCAAGGGCCCCACAAATGCGAGCGGTGAGTTGGGCGCGAGAAATCAGGCTTTGTTCTTCGCTAGGGGTAAACCAGGTTAACCCTTGGGCTTGTCCCCTGGGAATGAGGGTGACTTTCTGTACGGGGTCGTGGTCTTTGAGCAAGGTTCCGACGATCGCATGGCCGACTTCATGATAGGCAATTAAGCGCTTGCTCTTACCATCCGTGAGGGGAGTCCCTTCCATTCCCGCTACTACCCGGTCTACCGCATCATCAATTTCTTGCATCGTGATCGCGTCTTTGCGCCGTCTAGCCGTGAGAATAGCAGCTTCATTGAGCAAGTTAGCTAAGTCTGCACCGGTAAAGCCAGGGGTGCGACGGGCGATCGCCTTTAAGGAAACTTCCGGCGCTAATTTCTTATTGCGAGCATGAACATCGAGAATTTCCAACCGTCCCTTCACATCAGGAGCATCCACCGTTACCTGACGGTCAAAGCGACCGGGACGTAACAGGGCCTGATCCAGCACATCCGGGCGGTTGGTCGCCGCGATAATAATAATGCCTGTGTTACCTTCAAACCCATCCATTTCCGTCAATAACTGGTTTAGGGTTTGTTCGCGCTCATCATTTCCGCCGCCAATACCGGCTCCCCGTTGCCGACCCACGGCATCAATTTCATCGATGAAGATAATGCAAGGGGCGTTATCTTTGGCTTTCTTAAACAGGTCGCGCACCCGCGAAGCGCCGACCCCAACAAACATTTCCACGAACTCGGAACCAGAGATACTGAAGAAGGGAACGCCTGCTTCTCCGGCGATCGCCTTAGCCAGCAAAGTTTTACCCGTTCCCGGAGGGCCCACCAACAGCACCCCTTTAGGAATGCGTGCGCCAACGGCCGTAAACCGTTCGGGTTTCTTCAGGAATGTAACGACTTCTTGTAATTCTTCTTTAGCTTCTTCAATACCGGCCACATCATCAAACATGACACCGGTTTTGGCTTCCATTTGAAATTTAGCTTTCGATTTAGCAAAATTCATCGCCTGCCCCGGCCCCCCCGGTACATTACCCGAACGGCGGAAGAGGAAAAATAATCCAGCAATCAACAGTAAAGGGAAGACTAAATTACCCAGTAAGCCCCAAACGGCTCCATCACTGCGGGGGGGATGGATATCCAAGTTCACATCCGCTTGGCGCAGTTGGGAAATCACTTCTGGGGAGTTGCCCGGAAGGTCTACCCGCAAGCGCTGCATGATGTTATCGAGTTCAGGATCGACGGCTTCCACAATGGCCGTTCTGCCGCCTTCGTAGAGATCCACTTTATTGACTCGACCCGCTTCCAGGTACTCAATGAAGCGGCCATAGGTCATGCGCGTGGTTGCAGCATTGCGACCTCCATCGACCACATTGGGGGCAAAGGCTCCTTGCCACACAAAGAAGCCAATGACTAGGGCGGGTAATGTCCACAGAAGTATGACTTTCCAAGATAATTTCATAATAAAATCTTCATTCTCCATGAATCTTAACTAAATTTAACGTAATTTTCATATATCCAGCAACTCATTTTATGAGACAGTACCCTTTTGGGGGTGTTTGACTTATAATGGGAGAAGTGCTTACTCAAGCTCTGGGCTCTTAGTTCAGTCGGATAGAACAACTGATTTCTAATCAGTAAGTCGGGGGTTCGAGTCCCTCAGGGCCCGTTCAATCTCAATTGCAACCCCATAAACTGCAAATGCGCCCTCTGAGGACGCACAGGTTTATGGGTTGTAGCGATCGCCATGACAACGATGGAACCGGACATGGGATCGCATCCTTACTTAGAGCGCCGAGCTTGAGAGCGAGAGCGACTTCCTGACGTTCGACTACTGCTACTTTTGCCACTACTACGACTTCCCGAAGATCGACCCTTGGTGCGACTACTACTCGAACGAGAAGTTTTTGTCGCAGGGGGAGTTGGGGAAGGGGCATGGGTTTTCGTCTTGAAGGTCACATTGCTTCCTTCATTCAGTTGCTCTAAGACCAGTAAAGGTGTCGGTTTCGCTTTTTGATCCCAATGTAAATTAACTAATCTGCCCTGAATGGCCGGTTGCCAATTGGGGTCAGGATGGGGACTCAGATAGGTTTCAATACAATCGATAATATCCTGAATCGTTTTTGAGGTCGCTTGAGTGGGTAGACGAGTCATATTAATTTGAATTCGGAATAACACCCGCTTTTGAATGACTGACCCTTCTCCCGTTTCATAGGTGACATCAAAAACTTCACTGATCTTACGAGCGGATGCGGAGGTCTCGCCAATTTTACCTTCCTTAGCTTGGGTGGGACGTAAAGCAACAGTAATTTGCTCTTTAACTTTAACTTTAATTTGATTGACAATCGCAAAATGGAACACTTCCTCATCCATCCGCATTCGCAGATAGTCCAGGTTAAATTCCCGTGAGTGAACCAAGTCCGGGTTGGCCTCCATTTTGGTAATGGTACTCAGGGCTAGTTTGAGTTTTTTCTGGAGTTCCTTATTCTTAAAATCCTCAAACTTGACTTTTTTATTAGCTTTATCCAACTCAAGTTTGGCATAAATCCCTCCTCCGACTAGGGCAAGCAGTAGAACGGCCGACAGACCCATAAAGATCATCGGTAACAGGCCCAGAGAGGGGGACTCTGGTTGAGCGTCGGGAGACGCTTGGGCTAGAGTAGGCGGAACAACAAGGATACGATGCTGCATATGGATACCGACTAGGAGCTTTGTTCTATTGTAGGCGTTCGTTCTTTTTCAGCGTGTTTTCTGAGAGGATCGATCCTGAAGAATCTCTAAAATCTAATCGACCCTCTTAGCGAATCCATCGCGCTCGATAGCTACGAGCGTCAATATGGGCGATATAGGGGTATCTCTGATATCGACCTAAACCCCCAGGCCACCAGGGATCGAGGAACCAATAAATTTGATTTCCGGTGAGTCCGTCACAGTAAAAGTCTATGGCATCTCCGACGATATGCCGACTATTAGACACTCCGCCAACTCGGTGATTAATATCGGGGGGACGATACCAACTGGTGATAAAGAAGGGGCGACCGATGCGATCGCGGGCCTGTTGTGCTAAAACTGCTATTCTGACAATAGCATTAACCGTGGATTGATTGGGAGGCACTCGCGTCCCGCCATGGGTAGCTTCAGCCCAAGTAAAATAGCCTCCGGGAATAATAGAAGCATGGAGTTGAATATTGTCGGGTGTCCAACGGCTGGGACGGGGTGGTAAAACCACGGGCCCCGGTTGGCGAGGAGCATCCGGGCTATTGCGGTGAGTGTTATTCATCCGCTTCAGGTCTTCAAACAGGGTATAGATAGCAATTTCCCGCGAGTCCAGTCCTCGCCACAGTTGTACCATACGAATCAGGGCATTGCGCTGATGCTCTTCTTCGGTGTAGGCAAAAGGGACACGCTTGATAAAACCGAGCAGTTCCCGATCCAGTTGGGCGGCGGTATTGGCGAGTACATTGGGGTCGGTGCTGCTGGTTCTGAGCATCTTGACCTCTAAGCCTAAATCGGCTAAGGCTGCCGTGCGGGAGGAGAGTTTGCGCCAGATGCGGAAGGCTTCGGTGAGGGCTTGGCGCTGGTATCCGCGACCGGTGTAGTATTGGGGAACCCGTTGGGCAAAGGCAATCAGAGCGGGGTCGAGATAAAAGAGGGCGGGTTCGGGGGAGGTGTCCCGTTCCAAGGAGGATATGGCTTCTTCCCTAGAGTCCAGGTTGCGCCAGAGTTGGGTGAGACGGATCAGGGCTTCCCGTTGATGGGGATAGCCGAGATAATTGCGAGAGAGACGGGAGAGAAATTGCAGCAGGGGCGGATCAACATGGGTTTCTTCCCAGTTGGGGGCTGTGGAGGGGGGAACTTCGGTGAGAGCGGCGATCGCCTCTTCACGGGTATCAAAGTTACGCCAGATCCGAAACACCTCTAGCAGACCATCCCGTTGATGAGGTAAGCCTTGATAATATTGGGGGATGCGCTCGACCAGAGATAACAGGGCAATATCCAAATAGGAGAGATTCGAGGGCAGGTTTTCGAGGCTATAGTCCGTTTGCAAGTCTTCGACATAAATTTCATACAGCTTTTTACCATCACAAGGCTCTAAACGGGCTGCTTTGACTTCCTGGGGTGGCGGCGAATAGCCCTCGGCCACCCGCTCAATAAATTTCTTGCTGTAGTAACCCAGAGTCGTATCCCAAAGGTCGTCCCCTTGCCATCCTTGACTAATTAGTGTATCCGTAATTACCCTTATTGTATTGGCGGCATAGATGACCTGACCTTCAAACTCATCAACGGATTCTAGAGCAATACGGTTAGCCGGGGAAATTCCCAGCCCCGTTTCTCCATCCTGAAGTTGGGGTTTTTGCTGCACCTCATATAATCCTGCCAAAATCGATTTATGAATGCCCACCCGTTCCGACTCCACGGTGTACAGGGCGTTACGTTCATCTGGTGATAATCGGGTCATGGAGCATCTGGCCTAATGAGCAAAGGATAAACATGGGTATTATAGTATTGCGCTTTGGGGCATTTTGGGCGATTTGGGTAGAATAGATGTATCTTTAGCACAACTAGGGTTTATACCCAATCATCCATTTGTGTTATTGCGAGGAACAAAAACAACATTTCCTATATGTAAGTGCTGACGACTCTATATTTAGGAGATTGTACTTATTATAATTCGCTACTTGATGCAGTAGATGCATTAGATGAAGCACAGTGTTCTGGTGGGACAAAGCGATTGAACAATAAAGAACAAATGATCGAAGCATTGAGGATAATGAGAGCCGATCTCATTTGTGCCTTAAGAATTGAAAAGACATTTCGCGAAAACCCTAACCTTCGGTCAACTGACTTTAATATGAACCTAGAACCTTTAAAGATTTTGCAAATGAGCGAGGAAGCGAGTCAATATGGTGATTTGTTTGGTCAAGCTCTTCAAATTGGCATGAGCGTGCAAGAAGAAATGCAAGCTCTCCAGAAAAAGCCCTAAGTGAATTAAATCCAGTCATTGCGAGTGGAGCGGAGCGGAACGAAGCAATCTCTACAATCTCCAAATCTTAGAGATTGCTTCCCTCCGGTCGCAATGACAATTATATTTGATTCAGATAAGAGTGAGATATGGTTGTAGGGGCGAACGGCCGTTCGCCCCTACAGATACCATTTTTGTAGATCAATCTGGGTGTATCCACCTTAGTTGTATTCTCAGTAGTAGGTGCGTTACGCTTTCGCTAACGCACCCTACAATTCGGCTGTTGAGCCAGACATAATATCCTGAATTGAAGGGAAAAAAAGGATAACCATGGGTATTACAGCACTTTGCTCTGTTATGGAATACAGGGTTGAACGCTAAAAACCTTTTGCAACAAGACTTTTGCCTTTTGCCTCTTGCCTTTTGCCTAGCGTGAAGCGCTGTATAGTATTGTGCTTTAGGGCATTTTGGGCGATCGATCCTTTTTAAGGGAAGTTGTGGGGATCTTGTCGGAGTGTACCCACTCCCCCCATTCCATGTGTGGATATCCCTACCTCGAAACTTGACCCAAACCTGATATATGTGGAAGAGGTTAGCACTCTAACCAAGAGAGTGCTAAAGCGTCTGATGATATCAGGTAAACCTAACCCTAAAGGTGTATGGCTAAAATTGTCTCATTTAAGGAAGAATCGCGGAAAGCCTTAGAAAAAGGTGTAAACGCCCTAGCGGATGCCGTCCGTATTACCCTCGGCCCCAAAGGTCGGAATGTGCTGTTAGAAAAGCAATTTGGAGCGCCCCAAATCATTAATGATGGGATCACTGTTGCTAAAGAAATTGAACTCGAAGATGCTCTCGAAAATACTGGAGCGCAACTGATCCGGGAAGTAGCGTCTAAAACCAAAGACACGGCAGGGGATGGAACCACCACCGCTACTGTTTTAGCTCAAGCCATGGTGAAGGAAGGGCTAAAAAATGTGGCTGCTGGTGCAAACCCCGTGGCGCTACGTCGGGGAATTGAAAAAACGATCGCCCACTTAGTCAAAGAAATTGCCGCCATTGCTAAACCCGTAGAAGGAGATGCGATCGCCCAAGTGGCCACGGTTTCTTCTGGCAATGACGAAGAAGTGGGGCAAATGATTGCCAAAGCCATGGAAGCGGTCACCAAAGATGGTGTAATCACCGTGGAAGAGTCCAAATCCTTGCTCACCGAGCTGGAAGTGGTGGAAGGGATGGAAATCGATCGCGGTTATCTGTCGCCCTATTTCATCACCAACAATGACCAGATGACGGTGGAATATGACAGTGCCAAGATTCTGCTCACTGACAAAAAAATCAGCTCGATTCAAGACCTGGTTCCGGTTTTAGAAAAAGTGGCCAGAGCGGGTCAACCCCTGCTGATTATTGCAGAGGACATTGAAGGGGAAGCCCTAGCCACTCTGGTGGTGAATAAAGCCAGAGGGGTACTGAATGCAGCCGCCGTTAAAGCACCGGGATTTGGCGATCGCCGCAAACAAATGCTGCAAGACATTGCCGTATTGACTGGCGGTCAAGTGATTTCCGAAGAAGTGGGCTTAAGTCTCGATACCATCGAGCTAGACATGCTGGGAAGCGCCCGCAAAATTAGCATCGACAAAGACAGCACCGTGATCGTCTCGGAAAACAACACCCAAGCGGATGTTGAAAAACGGATCGCCCAAATTCGTCGCCAACTGGAAGAAACCGATTCTGATTACGATAAAGAAAAACTGCAAGAGCGGATCGCTAAACTCGCTGGTGGGGTAGCCGTCATTAAGGTGGGTGCAGCGACTGAAACGGAACTTAAAGACCGCAAACTTCGCATCGAAGACGCGCTAAACGCCACCAAAGCTGCTGTTGATGAAGGGATTGTTCCCGGAGGCGGAACGACCTTAATTCACCTGTCCAATAAAGTGGAAGAACTCAAAGCTCAATTAAGCCCTGAAGAGCAAATTGGTGCAGAAATCGTCTCTCGCGCCTTGGCTGCTCCCCTACGTCAAATTGCTGATAATGCTGGCGTTGAAGGTTCTGTTGTGGTTTCCCATGTACGGACTACTGAATTTAATGTGGGCTACAACGCTGCTACGGGTGAATATGTAGACATGATTGTTGCGGGTATTATTGACCCGGCTAAAGTGGTTCGTTCTTCTGTGCAAAATGCTGGTTCCATTGCTGGAATGGTCTTAACCACGGAAGCCTTAGTCGTAGAAAAACCTGAACCCAAATCTGCTGCTCCCGATATGGGCGGCATGGGCGGCATGGGCGGCATGGGTGGTATGGGTGGCATGGGCGGCATGGGCGGCATGGGTATGATGTAATTGCCTATGGACGGTTTTCCCATCCATTTCATATGATGTCCGGTTAAATAGATGTCATTGCGACCGCAGGGAAGCATTCGCGCTTCGCGCAAGCTTCGCTAACGCTACAATTATCGAGATGATCGAGATTGCTTCATTTCACTCCGTTCCACTCGCGCTTTACGTTTCACGCAAGCTTCGCTTTCATGTCGGCGACAGCCGAAACGCGCATACTTCGTATTCATGTCGGCGACAGCCGAAACGCAATGACTTGTTATAGCTGATTTAGCGGACATGATATCACCTAGTTTTTTCTGAGCAGCTTGTTCATTAGAACAAGCTGCTTTTATGTGGGCACTGGTAATAGCGAGAATTCTCTTGTTACACTCATTGAAGTCAAATTCTCTACCCCATGCCCAAAACCGTGAAATTGAGTTCTTCTCCTCTCCAGCGTTTAATCGAGTATAGTGGCCCCTATCAGAATCAAGTTCGGTTGGCGATCGCCACCTCTATTCTCAATAAGGTGTTCGATCTTGCCCCTCCCGTCTTAATTGGGATTGCTGTGGATGTGGTGGTTAAACAGGAAAATTCAGCGATCGCCGCTCTGGGAATCACCAACATTTTTACCCAACTCTTGCTGCTCACCTTGGTTTCTGCCCTAGTTTGGGGCTTAGAATCAGCATTTCAATACGCCTATGAACGATTGTGGCGCAATTTGGCGCAAACCATTCAACATCATCTGCGCTTAGATGCCTACAGTCATTTACAAAACCTAGACCTGGCCTATTTTGAAGACCACAGCACGGGCGAGTTAATGGCAATTCTCAATGATGATATTAACCAATTAGAGCGGTTTTTGGATGTGGGAGCCAATGAGGTGATTCAAGTATCGACCACGGTTTTAATCATTGGCACAATGTTTTTAATCCTAGCGCCAGATGTAGCTTGGATGACCCTTGTTCCCATGCCGTTTATTATTTGGGGGTCGATCGCCTATAAGAAGTTTCTCGCTCCTCGCTATACCCAAGTGCGTCAGAATGCAGGGTTTCTCAATCATCGGTTAGCGAATAATCTCAGTGGTATTACCACGATTAAAAGTTTTACCGCCGAAGCCTACGAAGTCAAGCGGGTGGGACAAGATTCAATGGCTTATCGGCGATCGAACCAGGAGGCGATCGCCTATTCTGCGGCGTTTATTCCTTTAGTGCGGATGTTAATTCTGCTCGGTTTTAGCTGCATCTTACTCTATGGCGGCTTAAAAGCAGTCAACGGCACGTTAGCGGTGGGAACCTATAGTACCCTGGTGTTTATGACTCAACGGTTACTTTGGCCCCTGACACGCCTCGGAAATACCTTAGATTTATGTCAGCGTGCCATGGCTTCTACTCGCCGGGTAATGGGATTATTGGATACACCGATCGCCATTCATACGGGAGATACTCCCCTGCCTTTAGAGACGGTGCGTGGTGAAGTGGTGTTGAAAGATGTGAGTTTTTCCTATCGCGATCGCCTGCCGGTTTTAAACCAGGTCTCCTTCACCATTCCCGCCGGCAAAACCCTTGCCATTGTCGGCTCTACAGGTTCGGGAAAAAGTACGCTAGTCAAGCTGCTTTTGCGGCTCTATGAGGTGCAAAACGGCTCAATCACTCTCGATGGTATTGAGTTGCAAAAAATACGATTAGAGGATTTGCGGCGCTGTATTGGGTTAGTGAGCCAAGATGTCTTCTTATTCCATGGAACTGTAGCCGAAAATATTGCCTATGGCACATTCGAGGCTTCTGAACCCGATATTATTGCGGCGGCAACCTTGGCAGAAGCCCATGATTTTATTATGGAATTACCGCAAAAATACGATACTATTGTTGGGGAGCGAGGTCAGAAATTATCCGGAGGACAACGGCAACGATTGGCGATCGCCCGTGCAATCTTGAAAGATCCTCCCATTCTGATCCTTGATGAAGCCACCTCTGCGGTAGATAATGAGACGGAAGCCGCCATTCAGCGATCGTTAGAGCGCATCACTCAGAATCGGACGACGATCGCGATCGCCCATCGTCTCTCTACCATCCGCAACGCCCATTGTATCAACGTCATGGAGCGCGGCAAAGTCATCGAATCCGGTCGTCATGAAGACCTGTTAGCTCGTAATGGTGTGTATGCCAGTTTATGGCGCATTCAAATGGGAGAATCGGTCTTAGCCAACCCATAGATAGAGGATTGGTGCGTTACGCTTCGCTAACGCACCCTACTGCCATGACACAGCTAAAATAGTGCATTAGCGTAGGGTGGGTTAGGCGGCTAAAACCTAGACTCTGACAGCAATCTATCAATCCGCCGTAACCCACCATTTTAGGGTTGTCACGGCACTACGATTTTACTACCCGATCATTTTACCATTTCTGATGGATATGGGGTCATTCCCTTGCTGACTCCTTTGTGTTACCTCTAAGCGGCGATCGCTCAACAGAGTCTCTAAACCAACTTCCATAACCCTTTATCTTAGACTATCGTTCACCATCTTAATCCATTCACTCATCTGCCCACAGATCTCTTATAATCATCAAAGCAATTTGTTCATCCTTAGTTCAGTTTTGATCATGTACCTCATCCGACTCATAAGATCCATTCAACGTTCTTCCAGAATCTGGAAATTTATTCTCAGAGTCTGTATGGTTGCTCTGATCTTATCTGGACTTTGCACGTCTCCAGCCCTCAGTCAGCTCCCCCTCTTCCCCACATCAGAACCTCAACACTCCACCTCTGCCCTAGGGTGGAATATTAATGAAATGTATGATTGTGGCAATATTTTATGCAGTCCGGTCTATGTCGATGGCAACTTCTTGTTTTCCGTCACCTCTTTGCCCGAAAATCAGCTCAACAGTGGAGATCAATACATTCTTTCAGCAGAGGAACGATCAAAAAACATTCAAAATACCCTCTATAGAATCATTAATTCTAAACAAATCTATGACCTGGAACAGAAAGCAGCCGACGAGACTTATACTTCTTCGTCTATAAAAATAGAAGTTGGAGAATTATTTGGTCAAACTGTGGTTTTTTTGCCCGATCAAGAAGGTCTAGTCTCTCGTAAAATTGTAACCATCACTGAACTAGATGCTCGCTACGCAGAAAAACAAATTTCCAATTTAGCAGAAGAATGGAAAAATAAAATTCAGAAGCAACTTCAGGACTCCATCTCCGAGCGAGAAGAACTATACCAAACCCCCTTTCAACCTTTGAAGACTGTCGGTAGAAGACTCCTATGGATTATCTTTATCAGCCTCTCTATTTATGTAATCTACCGATTAATCAAAGCTTGGGATCGTAAACTCCGTCGCACCCTTCAAGAACTCGATAATAATCTCGCCTTCAATGCTGAATCGGCCTCATCAGAAAACTTAACCTCCTTGTCTAGCGAGGGCGAGACCTCTTCTTCTGACTCATTACCTCAAAACTTAGCATTGATCGTAAAAGGCAATATTAAACTCCCCGAATTTTGGAAACAACTGAATAACACAACCAATCAATTAGAATCAATATTGCAAATCTTGCCTCAATTATTGATTAAGCGCCGCACATTCCTGAAACAACAGCGTAACCTCCTCAACCTCATTCTACAATTACTCTTGACCGTACAATTTTTGATTTGGTCTTGGGGAGGAGCTGCCTTAGTTAATGTCTACCCTCAAACCCGAAATTATCAACATTTTTTCTGGGAGTTAAGTTTAAGTTTACCTCTGGTGTGGGTCTTAATCATTGTTTTCAATAAACTGGGCGATTTCTTAATTGAATGGTCTCTGAGTCGATGGGCTAGATATTCCTCCCGTCAGGAATCGAGTTCCTCGTCTCGCTATGCTTTAAGAGCGAATACTTATTCAACGGCCTTAACTCAACTGACCAGCTTTATTTTTATCACCCTTGGCATCCTAATGACGTTGCGGTTATTGGGTTTTTCGCCAACGATCCTGGCAAGTTTTGGGGTAATTGCTGTGACCTTGAGTTGGTTTTCCCAAAATACGGTTCAAGATTTACTCAATGGCGCTCTTATCTTGTGGAATGACCGTTATGCAGTTGGAGATGTGGTGGATATTAATGGGGTAGGTGGATTAGTAGAGAAGCTGAATTTATATATGACCCAATTGCGAAATTTAGATGGAGAAGCCATTACCATTCCCAATGGATCGGTGGATATAGTCCGCAATATGACCAAGGATTGGTCGCGGGTGAATTTTAGTGTGGTGATTGCCTATGATGCAGATTTAAATCGGGCGATGGAATTAATTGAAGAAACGGCTTCAGCCATGAGAAAAGAACCGGCCTGGGAGCATATTATTACCGATGATTTGCAAATGTTGGGAGTGGATGAACTTTCTCACCAAGGGGTTTTGATCCGTGCCCTTATCCGAACTCAACCGATCAAACAATGGGATGTGGCTCGTGAGTTTCGTCGGCGGCTGAAGTTAGTGTTTGAAAAGGAGGGAATTGGTATTGGCGTGCCTCAACAGTCTGTGCGACTTAAGGATTATTCTCCTTTGGTTTCTCTAGGATCAGAACCGATGAAATAATCGATCGCCCTGATGTTCGATCTTCCCAATCCCCCCGTCCCCATCTATGGGATGATAAGCCTAGGGTTGCTCAACCCAGAGCTGATACTTGTGAAGCGATCGCGATAAGATTTCCATGATTCATAGTCTAAAGTCCTTATTCAAGGCAACCTTGGTTTTTGTGCTGCTCCTGACCTGTTGGGTGGGACTCAGTAGCCCCACTCAAGCAGCACCGAACCGAGAAAGTCGCCTCCCTGGTGGAGATGCCATTACCGAGGGCGATGCCCTTTTGCGCTATGCCCTACCGATTGATAATCCCACCATCTTTAAAATCCAAGGGGATATTGAGTCGATTGTGGCCCCCATTCGGGGAAGACGTTGGAGTGCGGCAAGCTCTAGCCTCAGTGAAGCGAGTTTTTTGGTCTCCACCCGTAGTGAAAAAATTTTAGCCAGTATTCCGGAATCTCGGCACTCTGAAGCTCAAGCCGTTTTAGACCAACTGAGTGCCGATCTCAACACCCTTCGGGATCAAGTGGCAGAACAAGACAAAATGGCCGCCTTTGCGACTCAAAAAAGTTGCCTCTCTGAGGTAGATGTTCTGGAAAATCTGATGGTGCAAGGGTTTCCCTATGAAGTCCCCTCCGACTATAGTGCCTTACCTCAGTTAAAAGGACGGGCAACCGTAGAAATTGAAACAGAAAAAGGAACCTTGACGGTTGTCGTTGATGGATATAATGCACCGGTGACGGCTGGGAACTTTGTGGATCTGGTTTCCAGAGGGTTTTATGATGGTTTACCGATTACCCGTGCGGAAGAATTCTATGTGCTGCAACTTGGCGATCCTCCCGGCCCAGAAGAGGGGTTTGTCGATCCTGACACGGGAGAAGAGCGCACTATTCCTTTAGAAATTCGGGTTCAAAGTGAACCGGAACCGATTTATGAGTTTACTCTAGAAGAAATTGGCCTCTACCGGGAAGATCCGGTATTGCCGTTTTCTGCCTATGGAACCCTAGGCATGGCTCGCCCGGATGACGATCCGAATGGGGGTTCATCTCAGTTTTTCTTCTTCCTGTTTGAACCGGAATTGACTCCTGCGGGCTTAAATCTGTTGGATGGTCGCTATGCTGGTTTTGGCTATGTGGTTGAGGGTGAGGAAGTGTTGCCAGAGTTGAAAAAAGGCGATCGCATCATCTCGATGAAAGTCATTGAAGGCGCAGAAAACTTAGTCCCAGGACAGAGCAGTTAGGAGATAGGGGAGTGGGGGAGTGGGGGAGATAGGGAGGATCAACTTTTGCCTATTCCCTATTCCCTATTCCCCATTCCCCATTCCCCATTCCCCATTCCCCATTCCCCATTCCCTACAAAAACTTGGGTCGCTCTTGTTGGGTTTTCTGTAAGTACCCATCAATGGCGGCCCAATCTTCGTTTTCAATCCAGGTGAGGACTCGATCTAAATTTTGGCGATACCTTAAGAGAGATTCTTTCAGAGCTTCTCGATTGTATTCGGCCATCATGCGACCCAATTCTGGATTGCCTCCCCCCACGCGACTGGTATCGGCAAAGCCGGAGCTGGCCAGTTTTTGGGCTAAATCGCGCACGGAGTCCAGGGGGCGATCGCTACAAGTCGCAATTAATCCAGCACTAATGAAAACAGGTAAATGGGAAATCAAGGCCACCGCTCGATCGTGGTCTTGGGGTGAGCAATGATACACCTTGGCTTGTAGCGATCGCACCACTTCGGTCATCCGCTCTAAAGATTCGGGTGGGGTCGTTTCCACCGGCGTGAGAACATAGGGACGATCTTCAAATAATCCGAACTCGGCCGCGCCTAACCCTTGTGCTGCCGTTCCTGCCATGGGATGACCGCCAACAAAATTGGGGCAAATGGGGGCTAAAGACTCGACAATTGGCGTTTTAACTGACCCGACATCCGTTACAATTGTGGCCGGAGAGAGCCAAGGAACCAATTGCTGGGCGATCGGCACAATCCGGCCAATGGGAGTACAAATAAAAATAATTTCTGCCATACTCAAATGGCTCAACTCAAGACTGGCTCGATCCACCACCCCTTGTGCAACGGCTGCTTCACAGGTATGGGGATTACGGCTCACTCCCAAAACTTCCCAACCGAGCGATCGTAAAGTCAACCCTAATGACCCACCGATTAACCCTAAACCAATGATGCCTACTTTCATCACCCACCTATCCATTCAACGTTTTGGGTCTCCCTGTCACCCCCTCCCAGACTCCAATCTATCCATCAGAGTCACCGGATCGGGTTCATGATCCCCTGTTCCCCATCATCCCAGTTATCCAACTCGATGGGAAACCTATGCCAACGCCAGTGTACCTCAACCAATCTCTAGGAAATCGCCATGGACGAAGAGGAAGTGCTTAATCAGTACGAAGCCGGACAAAGAGATTTTATGGGCATCTTACTCACCGAAGCAAATTTGAGTGGGGTGAACTTGAGTGAAGCCAACTTTAGCGGGGCCAATCTCTGTGTAGCCAACCTCAGTGGGGCTAACCTACAAGGGGCAGATCTGAGTAAAGCCAAACTCAATGTCGCTCGGCTCAGTGGTTGTAATCTCACCAAAGCCAATTTCAACCGCGCCATTCTCAATGTGGCTAACTTAGTACGAGCGGATCTCAGTGGTGCAAGCTTAATACAAACCGGCCTGATTCGGGCTGAACTGATTCGCGCTCAATTGAGTAATGCTAACCTCAGTCGAGCAAACCTGACGGGGGCCGATTTGCGAGAAGCCACCCTGCGTCAAGCCAATCTCAGTGGGGCCAATCTCAGTGAAGTGGATTTGCGCGGCACATCCATGATTGCGGCCAATCTAGAAGGGGCCAATCTCCATGGAACCGACTTAGGACGAGCGGATTTGAGTGGCTCAGATTTGCGGGATGCGGATTTGCGCCACGCCAATCTCAGTCGGGCTAATCTGAGCGGAGCCAATTTAAGTGGAGCCAATCTGCGCTGGGTGGATCTCAGTGGAACCAATCTCAGTTGGGCGGATTTAAGTGAAGCCAAATTGAGTGGAACCAATTTGATTGGAGCGGATTTGAGTAATGCCAATTTGGTCAATTGTAGTTTGGTTCATGCCGATTTAACTCAAGCCAATTTGATCCAAGTGGAATGGAGCGGCGCAGATTTGAGTGGCGCGACTTTAACTGGGGCCAAGCTCCATGGGGTGTCTCGATTTGGTTTAAAGACCGATGGCATGGCCTGTGAATGGGTGGATTTAAGTCCCGATGGCGATCATACCCAGGTTTATCATTTTACACCGGATGAGTTTAAGCAGTTTTTTAATCCCACTCCGCCTACGGTGAGTATTACTGTAGATGCCCAACTCGATCATGCAGCATCGTTTGTTTTATCGGCGTTCTATTATCATATTGCTGGGCAATATCCGGGGATGAATCATCCTCCGAGTATTAAGGTGGGCTATCGTCGGACGACGTTGATTTTCCGGTTAGACCGGGATGAGGAGCTGTTGCCGATCGCCTATTTAGCCATTTTACCCTTTAAGGATAGTACGGCCACCCAACGCAATATTTCTGAAGTGATGGAGATTATTCGCTCTCCGGATATGGAGGATTATTTGACCATTCGAGACCGAAAACGGATTAAACAAATTAGTAAGGCACTTAGTCAGGTCATGAGTCGGGTTGTCCGGGTGAAAGTGGGTGGAGATTTGCCCAACCCACCGGGTTCGGAAGAGTTCTTTTCTGTGCCGACTCAGGTGAGTTTGACCAATTCGAGCGATCAATCCCTCAATATTTATTTTCATCCCTCTTTTGGTAAGCGGTTGATTAATTCGGCTGCTTATTTTCAGACCAGTGAAACCAACACGATGAAAATGCAACAGTTGTCTGTGCCGACGGCGGAAGTGGTGGCAGATTTTATCCGTGGATTCTATATTTTGGAGAAGTTAGGAAATACTGAACATGGGTTCTCAAGGTAAGTCAAAATCGGGCGATCGCCTAGTCTATCAAGAGTTTGGCGAGGGTGCAAACACCGAGGGACAAGACTCGGTGCAGGTGGATGTGCCGCCGAAGCAACAAAACCTGAAGGTGGAAGTGTCTCGCAAAGGACGCAAGGGAAAAACGGTGACGGTGGTGCAAGGATTTCAACATTCCCAGGACACTTTGTCTGCTCTGTTGAAACAATTGAAAGCTCAGTGTGGAGCGGGGGGAACCCTGAAGGAGCAAACCTTGGAAATTCAAGGGGATCATGGACAAAAAATGATGAATTTTCTATCACAAAAAGGCTATAAAGTCAAGCGTTCTGGGGGGTGAGGTCAATGAACAATGAACAATGAACAATGAATAATGAATAATGAATAATGAATAATGAGTTCAGAAAGCCAAGTTTTCTAGGGCTAGGGTAGCGGCTTGGGCCACGTTGGGATGAGCGTCTTTGCTGAGATATTTGAGGGCGGATTGGCTTTTGCTACAGGGCAAATGACCCAAGGCTTCTGCTAGACGCTGACGCACGAGCCAATCGTCTGAACCCGCAAATCGCAAAATTGCGGAGACGGCGCTGAGGTCTTGGATTTCTCCTAAAGCGGCGATCGCCGCTTGCTGGATCACCACTTCCGCACTATCTAGAGCTTGCAGCAAGACATCATGGGCCCGTTGATCCCGTAAATTGCCTAGGGAAACGGCGGCACTAAAGCGCACTAACCAATCGGGGTCTTCATAAAAAGCCCGCACTAAGGGTTCAAAGGCTCTTAAATCTCGCAAGTAACCCAAAGCCCCCGCAGCATCGGCACGAATGCCATAATCAGGATCGGTCTCTAACAGATTGACCAGCAAGGGAAAGGATTCTTCCGTTGGCTTCACCCCTAGGGCAAAAATGGCCATAGACCGCACTTGTTGATTGCGGTCTTGCAGTGCTTGTTTGACCAAAGGCATCGCTTGAGTCGGGGAGAGATCTCGCAGTGCCAACAGGGCCAGCTTGCGATCGCGAAGATTATCACTATCGAGTTGGATCTTCAGTTCTGTTAAGCTGGTCATAATCTTAAGAGACAAAAGGATAAAATAACGGCGGTGATTAAGTTATATAAAGAGATTATAAATCACTCTTAACCCAACCGAAAGATTTCTCTTCTGGCACTCCCTCACTCAAACTTTCGTCAGCCCTGAGCAATGTTACAATCAACGGGCATTCTATATTATGTTAACTAACTCAGCGATGCGTCGAGTTCTTCAATCTTATCTAAGTGCCGCCCTATGCTCTAGTGTAATGGTGGGTCTCAGCACTATTAACCCGCAACCGGCTACCGCTCAACGGCAACAGCCCCCGCGATCGGTGCGCTGTGAAAGTCGGGATGCCCAACCTGCCAACTGCCCCATCGATACTCGCAATGGGGTGACTTTAGTGGAACAGTATTCTACAGCCTCTTGTATAGGGAACTGGGGATTTGGGAATGGGTTTGTTTGGGTGAGAAATGGTTGTCGCGCCCGATTTGAAACCAATTATGCTCAAAATCCCGGTGGGGGCGGTTTTTTTGGCCCTCCAGGAATTGATTTTAGAGATCCAGTCCGTAGGGGTTCCCGCGAACAAGTAGGGGTGACTTCGGGGATTTATAATAATCAGGGCGATCGCGTCCGCACAGTTTATCGAGGTGAACCCATAATCGTCAACTGGAACAATAGTTTTTACTACGGTGGACAACAATATGTCCGAGTTCGCACTCAAGATGGCTTAGTGGGTTGGATGCTGGCGATTGATAGACACAGATAGGTTCCACTCGGATTCTAATTTTAACTGATGATAATTTTAACCAATGATGATGGGATTGATGCTC
Organism: Roseofilum capinflatum BLCC-M114; assembly: GCF_030068505.1. NCBI lineage: Bacteria > Bacillati > Cyanobacteriota > Cyanophyceae > Desertifilales > Desertifilaceae > Roseofilum > Roseofilum capinflatum. Next base: position 72,846 of record NZ_JAQOSO010000074.1, on the reverse strand, counting down.
CCGGTATTCGCGCTCTCCAGAACGCTGTTGGGGATCAGGGGATTCTGGTTGCACCGACGGTTCAGTATTCTGGCTGTGGGCATCAAACGACCACCCATAAACCTCTGAAGATGGAGGAGCGATCGCCAACTGAATACGCGGTTCACGGTACACCTGCTGATTGTACTCGCTTGGCGATCGCCCAACTGCAACCCCAACTGAATCAACCGATTGATTGGGTTCTCTCTGGAGTCAATGCGGGGGGCAATATGGGGATTGATGTCTATATGTCGGGAACCGTGGCTGCGGTGCGCGAAGCGGCTTTTCATGGAGTTCCCGGTATTGCCATTTCCCACTGGATTAAGCGCCCCCTGGCGATCGACTGGCAACGGACAACCCAATGGACAGCCCATATTTTATCTAAGCTGTTTTCCCATCCCCTAGAACCGAGATGTTTCTGGAATGTGAATATTCCCCATCTGGAACCGGGTGCTAAAGAACCGGAAATGGTGTTTTGTCCCCTGAGTACCCAACCGTTGCCCCTCCAATATCGGGTAGAAGGAGGTGAGTATATCTACTGCGGAAATTACGATCGCCGCGATCGCACTCCGGGAACCGATGTCGATATCTGTTTTTCCGGCAAGATTTCCGTCACTCAAGTGCCGATCTGATTGACATCTTCTGCGCCCATATTGAGAATAATACTAATCATAGAGAGCGATCGAGGTATCCTATCGAGTTGGCGATCGCTCTTTCTGATCGGATAGAACTCTTTTCGGATCAGTCACAACTTCAGTCATGATCGATATTCCTGGTTATCAAATCCTCACTCAAATTTACGATAGCTTCAACTCACAAGTCTATCGTGGCATCCGTCAGAGCGATCGAACCCCCGTCATTATCAAAATCCTCAAACAAGATTACCCCACTGCCGCCGAACTCACCCGCTACAAACAAGAATACGAACTCACCCATAGTCTCAATTTAGAAGGCACGATCAGAGCCTACAGCTTACAACCCTATCAAAGAACCCTGGCGATCGTCTTAGAAGACTTTGGAGGCATCCCATTAGCCAACCTCCTCAACCCATCGTCACTCAACTTAGAGCAATCTCTAGAAATCATGATTAAAATTGCTCAGAGCTTAGGAGAACTACACGCCCAAAATATTATTCATAAAGATATTAATCCAGCCAATATCGTCATCAACCCTCAAACCCAACAACTCAAACTCATTGATTTAGGCATCGCCACACCCCTAAGTCGAGAAAATCCCACCCTCAAAAATCCCAACACCCTAGAAGGCACATTACCCTACATTTCACCCGAACAAACCGGGAGAATGAACCGCTCCCTAGATTATCGCACCGACTTTTACTCCCTAGGAGTCCTATTTTATCAACTCCTCACCCATCAACTCCCTTTTCAGACGATAGACCCATTAGAACTGGTTCATGCTCACATTGCCAAAGCCCCCCAACCTCCCCATCAAATAAACCCATCCCTTCCTCCCATCCTCTCCGATATCGCCATGAAACTCATGGCCAAAAATGCCGAAGATAGGTATCAAAGTGCCTGGGGATTAGAATCCGATCTAAAAACCGCACTTAATCAACTTCAACAAACCGGTACAATCCTCTCATTTGACCTAGGTCAAAATGATGTTTCCGATCATTTTTCTATCCCTCAAAAGCTCTATGGTAGAGAAAAAGAAATTGAAACCCTACTGAGTTCCTTCGAGGGAGCAAAAGACCAAAGCGAATTCATCTTAGTAGCCGGATACTCAGGGATTGGCAAATCCTGTTTAGTTCAAGAAATTCACAAACCAATTACTGAAAAAAAAGGATATTTTGTTTCCGGTAAATTTGACCAATTTAAGCGCAATATTCCCTACTCAGCAATCTTAACTGCCTTCAGTCAATTCATCGAGCAAATTTTAACCGAAAGTGAAAGAGAATTACAAGCATGGAAACATAAGTTTCTGCAAGCCCTAGGAAGCAATGGAAACGTATTAATTGATGTCATCCCCGAAATCGAACTCATTATTGGTGAGCAACCGCCAGTAGCCGAATTAGGAGCCACAGAGAGCCAGAACCGATTTAACTTAGTATTTCAAAATTTTATTCATGCGACTTGTAGTCGCGAACATCCCTTAGTCGTTTTTCTAGATGATTTACAATGGGCAGATGCCGCCACACTCAAATTGATTAAATTAATGATGTCCGATGTTAATTTGCAAAATCTTTTACTCATTGGAGCCTATCGAGATAATGAAGTGAATCCAGGTCACCCCCTGGAGATGATGGTCAATGAATTAAGAGAGACTCAAGCCATAATTAAAGAAATAAACCTAAACAATCTGTCTCTACACCATGTGAATCAAATTCTGAGTGAAACCTTAAAGTCTAGTTTAGAAAAAAGCAATTCTTTGGCTGAATTGGTCTTTCAAAAAACAGATGGAAATCCATTTTTTGTTAATCAATTTTTGCTTAACTTATATTCTGAAAAATTAATCAACTTTGATTACAAACAGAAAAAATGGCAGTGGAATCAGCAGGAGATAGAAAGCTGCAACATTACAGATAATGTTGTCGATTTAATGATTCAAAGCTTGAGAAAACTACCGATAGCCACTCAAGACGTTTTGAAATTAGCCGCTTGTATCGGTGCTAATTTTGATTTATCCACGTTATCTATTATTGCCCAAACATCACCTAAAGATACATTTTTAGCTTTAGTCAAAGCCATTCAATCTGGGCTAATTTTAACGGTATCCGAATTAGATCAAGAACTGCTCATTCAAGATTACAAGTTTTTGCACGATCGCGTGCAACAAGCTGCCTATAGCTTAATTGCTGAAGATGACAAAGCTGCTCTGCATTTGAAAATTGGCCGCTTACTCCTGGGTAACTCATCTGAAGAACAGAAAGAAGAAAGGCTCTTTGATTTCCTCGGTCACTTAAATTTAGGCCAAGCACTCATTGAACAAGACTCCGAAAAAGAAGAGTTAGCTCAACTCAACTTACAAGCTGGGGAAAAAGCCAAAAAATCAACGGCCTATAGTGCGGGTATTTTGTATGTGCAAACTGGGATTGGTTTGCTCAACTCTCATTCTTGGGACAGTCAATATCATTTAACTTTAAAGCTTTATATCACAGGCACTGAGTTAGCCTATTTAAATGCCGATTTAGATCGGATGCAAGAGAGAGCCAATCAAGTCTTACACCACGGCCAGACAATTCTCGACAAAATCCCGGTCTATGAAGTGCTAATTAGTTCATATACCGGTCAAGGTAAAATGCAGGAATCTGTGGATTTGGGTAGACAAGTCTTACAGGAATTGGGGGTGGATGTACCCGCTTCTATGAATGCCACGCAAAATAATGAGGCGCTACAAGCTCTCAATCAACAACTCGAAGGCAGAACCATTGAGGAGTTAATCGATCTGCCGATCATGAGCGATCGCCATATCCAGGCCTCCATGAACATATTACATATGCTACTGGCTCCTGTTTTCCAAGGTAAGCCCGATTTACTGCCAATGGTGGGGATCACCATGGTTCGCCTATCCCTTGAATTTGGCAATTCCCCTGCCTCAGTCGTCGGCTATGTTCTCCATGGCTTAGTCCTCTGTTCAGTTTGGCAAGAATTAGAAGAGGGTTATGCCTTTGGTCGATTATCCCTGAATTTGCTGGATCGTTTTCATTGGAATAACTTTAAATCTATTGTCCTGAATATGTTTGGCAACCATATTCAACACTTTAAAGATCACTTTCGAGAGACCAGTGCCACTTTATATGAAGGACATAAGTCAGGCTTGGAAACCGGTGATTTTTTGTTTTGTGGATATAGTATCTCCAATTCTTATTTACAAAGATTCTTATTCGGCACTGAACTCGAACCGATGATCCGTGAACTGTTAGACTATCGTCATTTAATGATCTCAATTAAACAGTTTTCTCCATTAGGGTATTTGGATCTCCTGCAACAAACCGGGATAAACCTGAGAGAAACATTTCCTGAACCCCATCGACTGCTGGGAGAAGTCTACAATGAAATCGAGAGAATCCCCAAACACGAAGAGGATCAAGAATTAACAGCGTTGAGCTTACTTTATCTCTACAAGTTGCTTTTAGCCTATTTATTTGAAGATTATCAGTCTGCATTAGAGTATATCAAAATTGCAGAAGAAAATAATTATGAAAATGCAGTGACAGGTATGGTGTGTATTCCCTGTTTTCATTTCTATGCTGCATTAACCTATCTAGCTATTTTGTCATTGGATTCAGAAGGAGATAAAAATAGTTACTTAGAACGGCTGGATGTTCACGAAAAAACGGTTAATCAATGGGCGCAGTGTTCTCCCAGTAATCATCTACATAAATGGTATTTGTTGCAAGCTGAAAAACATAGAGTGTATGGCAACAAAGCGGAAGCGATTGCAGATTATGACCGGGCAATATCGGCTGCCCATGAAAATCAATATATCCATGAAGAAGCCCTAGCCAATGAGCTGGCTGCTAAGTTTTACTTAAACTGGGGAAAAGGTAAGATTGCCCAATCGTACATGCAGGATGCAAGCTATGCTTATATGCTTTGGGGTGCTTTAGCGAAAGTTAACTACTTAAATCGACAGTATTCAACCTTATTAAGTGCTGTTTCCCAACAGAACTTAAATGTTACTAAGACTATAACTGAAACGTCTAGTGGAAAAAATCTATATAAGACCTTAGATATGAAAACCGTGTTTAAGGCGAATCAGATTATTTCTGGAGAGATTGTTTTAGATAAGCTTTTGGTGGAGTTAATGAAAATTATCCTGCAAAATGCTGGGGCACAAACGGGCTGTTTGATGATTGTGGATCGAGGGAGTTTAATCGTTCAAGCATCGGGAAATATTAACTCGGAACAAATTAGGGTACTGCAAGAATTACCTGTAGAAGAATCAACTGTAGTATGCCATGCTATTGTTAACTATGTAGCCAGAACCCAGGAAAGCATAGTTTTAAACGATGCATCACATTCTGGAAATTTCACTCAGGATAGTTATATTCAAACCCATCAACCTCAATCAATTCTCTGTGTACCTCTGGTTAATCAAGGTAAACTCATTAGTATTGTTTATCTAGAAAATAACTTAACAACGGGGGCATTCACGGAGGAAAGAGTGAATATTGTACAGGTAATTTCGGGGCAAGCGGCGATCGCCCTGGAAAATGCATATTTATACCGTAACTTAGAACAGAAAGTTGAAGAGCGCACGGCGGAACTGGCTTTAGCGAATGCCGAAATTAAAACCTTAAATGAACAATTAACCTCAGAGAATCTCCGCTTGAGTTCCGAGTTGGATGTGGCGAAAAAGATTCAACAGATGGTGCTGCCAAAAGCTACGGAATTAGACAGTGTGGAAGATTTGGAAATCGCTTGCTATATGGAACCGGCGGATGAAGTGGGGGGGGATTATTACGATATTTTGCAGGAAGGCGATCGCATCAAGATTACGATTGGAGATGTAACTGGCCATGGTTTGGAAAGTGGCGTGTTAATGCTCATGGCGCAAACGGTGGTGCGAACCCTGGAAAATATGCATGAAACCGGTGCGATCCATTTTTTGGAAATGGTTAATAAAACTCTCTGTCAAAACTTAGAACGGATGAACTCGCATAAGAATATGAGTTTGGCTATTCTTAACTATAAAGAGGGTTTGATGAAAGTGAGTGGACAACATGAAGAAATTATTGTGGTGCGAGGGAATGGAGAGCTGGAGTTGATTGATACTCTGGATTTAGGATTTCCCATAGGTTTAGATTGGCAGATTGGTGAATTTATTCATGAACAAGAGCTGTTTTTAAATTCAGATGATGTGATTATCCTCTATACAGATGGAATTACGGAAGCGGAAAATCTGGAGAATCAGCAGTATGGGTTAGAGCGATTAGCTCAATTGGCACAACAGCACCGGCAACATTCAGTGATTCACATTCGCGATCGGATTATTGAGGATGTACGCTTGTTTATTGGGGAACAAAAAGTGTTTGATGATATTACGTTGCTGGTATTAAAACAAAAATAGCCAAACTGTCCGGATTACACTTAGGGTCTCGGTAAAGAGAGTATAGAAGTTAATTGTGTGGCATCTATGCACTTTCCGATCGCTTTATTGGTGTCTCCCTTGTTCATGGTGAACACGATCGCCACGACTCCGGTTTCTTCTCCTGAAGTACCGACTCTATCCGTTGCTTCCGAGTCCACAGAACTGATCTATGGATATGGATACAACCGTAGAGGAGGTCAAACCCCCAGAGGGGGTACGGGACGACGACGGATTATGGCGTAACGTTTCCGGTAGAGGGTAATCGATCCAATTGATATTTTGCATCTTCATAGCACCCAACTCTGCCCATACTCGAACAGAGTTGGGCAGTTTTTTCTAGATCGAAAATGGCTTTATCGGCTTGCTTTTGCTTCATGTAGGCTAATCCTCGGTCATAATAGGCGAGGGCAAAATCGGACTTACGCTCGATCGCCCGTGTAAAATCGGCGATCGCTCCCTGTGCATCCCCTAAATCTAATCGCGTTAAGCCTCGATTATGATAGGGAACCGGATCTTCTGGATCGAGGCGAATGGCAATATTGTAATCTTCGATCGCCCCCTGAAAATCTTGTTTTTTCCGCCGGGCTAACCCCCGATTTTGATAGGCAAAGCCATCGGTGGGTTCCAGATTAATGGCTTGGGTACAATCGGCGATCGCCCGATCCTGATCTCCCACATTTGACCAAGATAAACAGCGATTCAAATAGGCAGCCCCCAACGTCGGCTCTAGTTCTAGGGCCTCAGTATAATCCAGAATCGCCTCCTTATCATCTCCTAAATCTGACAATACACTCCCGCGATTCACGTAGGCGGGGACAAAACTGGGATCGAGTTGGATCACCTCAGTATAATCGGCAAGCGCTCCCTGGCGATCGCCCAACTCAAAGCGGATATTGCCACGTTGATAATAGGACTGACTCAGGTGACTCTCCAGCAAAATCGCCTGGGTAAAGTCCTCCAAAGCCGCCTCCAGATTCTCCATATCCTGATGAATCAACCCGCGATGATAATAAGCCTCACCCTTTTGGGGCTGTTTGGCGATCGCCTGATCATAAGACTCCAGAGCCTCCTCTAAATTGCCCTCTTCTACATACCCTTGAGCCTCCCTCAGTCCACCCTGATTGCCCAACCCGGATAAAGATAAACGACTCGATCCCAAGGCAATCCCCAGCAAGATCAAACTCCCTAATGTCACCATCAACGGTAATAAATAACGCTTGGCTTGCCAGGAATTTAGGGGAGTCACTGGCGTTGCCTCCTCATAATTCATCGTCTCTTCTGGGGGTTGTCCTTGGGGAACTAAGGGAGGGGTTTCCGAGCGCACTAAGTGCCCAGTCACCTTACCCGGTTGCAAACTGCTCAAATCGTCCAAAACACTGTTGGCTAACTGATAGCGTTCCTTTGTGTCTGGAGCCACCATTTTATTCAAAATCCGAATAAATTCTGGATTAGCCTTGACTCCATCACACCAATCGTGGTTCGCTTTCCCCCTCAAGGTCGATAATTCCAGAAGACTTTGACCGCTCAGTAATTGAATCCCAATCATCCCTAACGAATAGAGATCGCTATTAAAATGGGCTTGTCCTTGGTCTTGTTCTGGGGAAACATAGACCACCGAGCCATTTCTTTGAGCCTGTAACAGTTGTTGTTGAGAGCGCATCACTTGAGCGCCAATTTCTTTAAAGATCCCAAATCCAGTTAGAACTAGGCGATCGTCTGATTTACGGCGAATTAAATTCGAGGGTTTAACCGAGCGATGGATCAGGCCTCGGCTATGGACAAATGCTAAGATTTGTAATACTTCTTCGAGCAAACTCACCACTTGAGCTTCTGACCATTGGGGTTGAGATTCGAGTTGTTTTCGTAAACAAGTGCCCACTACAAACTCTTCCACTAAATAAAAACTTTGATTCTCTTCAAAGTAATCGAGCAGTTTAGGGATTTGGGGATGAGCGCCAAGACCTTTGAGGGCTTCCGCCTTCTTATTGAGTAAAATTAAGCTAAATTCTAAGGTTTTGGGATTATTACCGGGCAATTTTAATTGTTTGACCACACATCGAGGATGGCCCGGCAAATGGGTATCGCCCACCAGGTGAGTTTGGCCAAGCTGGTTGGAGCCAAGGGTTTTAATAAATTGATATCGTTGGTTAAGCAGCCGTTCCATGGGGCTTGTCTCTTGAGTTGCTAACAACCGTCCGCTCTACGAACGACTCTCACCCGTTTGATTGTTGTCTGCCAACAGGGGAGGCGATCGCCTATCATCGTGCTATTGTGCCATTGATGCTAAGAAAGAAAAGTGACATTTCATTTCCCCCTGTTGACGATTTTAACCTGCTTGTCGGCGAACACCAACTTGTAGGATATTGCCACCCATCCATTCCAGAGATCGTCCCATTAAAACGTCCCCACATCCTGTCCTTATGTCTATCCATGGCGGGAATCAAGGGGCTGGCTCTTTATCCCATACCCCGATCCTTGTAGGATAGTAGATCGCCCCATAAAAATTTGAGGACACAACCCCATGGATGACAACTTAATGTTAATGATTCCCGGCCCTACTCCAGTGCCCGATCCGGTGCTATTGGCGATGGCAAAACCGATTATAGGTCATCGTAGTGGCGACTTTAGTTTGATTATGAAAGAGGTGACGGAAAATCTCAAGTGGTTGCACCAAACCCAGAATGATGTGCTAATTGTCGCCGGGAGTGGAACCTCGGCTATGGAAGCGGGGATTATTAACTTCTTGAGTGCAGGCGATCGCGTTTTAGTCGGCAGTAATGGTAAATTTGGCGATCGCTGGGCCAAAGTCGCTAAAGCCTATAACCTAGAGGTAGAAATCATTACCGCCGAATGGGGACAACCCCTCGATACCGAAGCATTCCGGGAAAAGCTCGAAGCAGATACCGACAAGCAAATTAAAGCGGTGATTATCACCCACTCGGAAACCTCCACAGGGGTACTCAATGACCTAGAAACCATTAACCGCTACGTGAAAACCCATGGACAAGCCCTGATTATGGTGGATGCCGTCACCAGTTTAGGCGCAATTAGCGTTCCCATTGATGAATGGGGATTAGATGTAGTTGCGTCGGGTTCCCAGAAAGGCTATATGATTCCTCCAGGCTTAGGATTTGTCTCTGTGAGTGCGAAAGCTTGGGAAGCTTATGAAAGTGCCAACTTACCCAAATTCTATTTAGATTTGGGCCCGTATCGCAAAACCGCCGCTAAAAACAGTAATCCCTTTACCCCTCCCGTGAATCTATTTTATGGCTTGCAAGTGGCTCTACAGATGCTCAAAGATGAGGGATTAGAGAGTATTTTTAGCCGTCATCAGCGATCGAAAACAGCCATTCGCGAAGCCGTAAAAGCCCTCAATTTGCCCACCTTTGCTCCTGATGATGCCGCCAGTCCCGCAGTCACCGCAGTTGCACCCGATCGCGTGGAAGCAGAAGCCATTCGTTCGACGATGCGGAAACAGTTTAATATTGCCCTAGCCGGTGGACAAGACCATTTGAAGGGTAAAATTTTCCGGGTTGGTCATTTGGGATTTGTGGGCGATCGCGATATTCTCACCTGCATTTCTGCCCTAGAAACCAGCTTACAAATCTTAGGCGATACCGGTTTTACTCCCGGTGCAGGGGTAACCGCAGCAGCCAAGGTTTTAAGTTAGGCAGTAGGGAGTAAGGTGGGCAGAAGAATAAGCCATTGATTCAACTTTGATAACTCTTGCCCTGCCCACCCTACCGCTAGAGCCAACGGTTCTCAACCGCTCCCCATTGTTGATTGTTCATTGTTCATTGTTCATTGTTTCTTGTCCCCTGCGTTCCTTTAATTCGGGGCTAACTCCGTATTCAGCTCATTCACCGCTTTGGGAACACGGGGTTGGGTATTTTCTCTGGGGGGAAAATCAAATAAATCCCGTAGAGCATCATCCACCTGTTCAAAGGGGATATTACCCGTCCCTTCAAAAACCACATTACCTTGCGGATCGAAGAGAATGGTTTCGGGCACTTTGCCCTTATAGTAGTAAGCCGCTTTCGTGCTATCCTTAGTCTCATCAAAGATAATTTGATCCACACTCAGGGGCACAAAATCAACAATTCGCCCATAATAAGCTTGAAGCTGGGAGATCACCGACGCATACTGCTTACAATCTCGGCTATCATCAAGATAGAACACTAATAATGTAGCCCGATCTTGTTTTAGGGAATCTTTAAATGCAACTCTAGGAGGAACAAGGGAACCATTCCCCCCATAGAGGGCAAAAATATTACCATCAAAGGTATCTTCATTCATACCGGCGATCGCCTCTGGTGTCCCCAAACTCAAGAAGCAAGTGACACAGAGTACCATCAGCAACAAACATCCACTGACGAACGTTTGTTTCCATCGATCAATTTGATTCAATAGCATTTTATTACGGATTCCCAACACGCTCAATGGATAAGGAACTATAGGATTAAACAAAGGCTACCATACTTTCGGTCTATTCTCCGAGCCAATTCGGGCGACCTGCCCTAAGTTCCCTCAATCCTATTCTCACGATTTCCCCTATGATTCCTTCCTATTCTTATGTTAACCATGACTCGCGATCATATTCAAAAGCTGGGAGCTTCCTTAAGACCAATTCGCCAGAATTTGTTAAAATTCGACGAAGAGCAGGGAATTTTACGCTTTTGGTATCAGGGAGAAGAGCCTTATTTTGATGTCTTTTTTGACATTCAGGATCGGGAACTGATTTGGTTTCAGTTAACCTTAAGGGGAAAATGCTTAACTTGGCATCACCATCAGGGTCTAGAAACGGGGTTTACGGAAGAGATTAATATTACTCCAGAACGTTACCCTTCCAGTAAGTTAATTAGACCACAAGCCAGTCTAGATCAGGCGTTTGTGGATTTGGCTTACGAAATTTTGCTGACGCGATCGCCGGAATATCCCTTTGATTTAGCCCTGCAAATCTTTGAAGACCATCATGGTTAAGTGGTTAATGCTTAATTATTTTGGGCGATCGCCGTTCCCACTTAACCGACTCTCTGACCAAGAATTACCGATTCCTTGCAGGACTCCCCGCGCAACAAGGCCAATTCCTCGTCCAATCACATGGGTTAAAATATAGATTAAAACTTGGCCAACTGAGCCAACTAAGGCTTGTAAGCGAGGAGCAACAGCATCTCGACCTTCAAGGACTAAGGTTACTACTAAAGACCACCCTTTTAACCCATCTAATTCTTCCCGTCTGGGGGCATAAATCGATACTTTTTCAATGCCTCGCCCCTCTAAGATGAATAAAGAATATTGACTTTCAAAGATAGCTTTGGGTTCTCCTAACCATTGTTGTTGGCGAGATCTCCAGGATAAATCATTGCGAAAGCGTTCTATTTTGCGACTGGTAATCAACTGTTCATCGTAAAAAATCTGCTTCACTTCTACAAAATCAGCAAAGTGATTTAAAAGAGGATTAACCACGCTATTCCCTAGCTGAACAATCAGATTTTGGGTTAACATTTCAGCACGTTTTCGCGCTTCTGGTGTGCCAGGGGCATATAAACGATTATCAATCATCAGGGGGCTTTCATAGACTAAATAATTGAGCAAGTCCATGAATAAGGGGATTTTCTCTAAATACTCGGTCTGAATTCGGTCGATATCCTGCAATACAATCGGGACAATCTCGACTTCTTTCCCTTTGACCCTAATTCGTGAATATTTGCCGAAGAACTCAGTTACAGAAGCTGACCATAAATCTCGCAGTAAATCGATTTTTTTGGCGACTAATTGCTCTCCTTGAATTTGGGAGATTTTCAAATCTTGAAGCAGGACTTCCCACTCTTCCAACACAACTTGTAAGAGTTCTTGCCGTTTTTGGGGTTTGAGGATATCTAGCTCTAGGGGGGTGTGGGTTAAGTTATTGAGTTGAAATTGCAGATGAGCCGCAGTGTTTTCTAAGACTTGCTGAAGGGGAGAAATGGGGATTAATGATTCACTAGATTCGAGGTCTAAAATTGGGGGAGGAGAAGGAACTAGGGAGGGATTGGCTGATCGTTCAGAATTGGGGTTGGCAGGATTTGCTCTGGTTTCTTCAAATTCTACCGTTTCTAACTGGGGCGCTAATAACCAATGAATACACCATCGAGCGGTTAATAACTCCCGCAGTCTGCCGCGAATCACTGCCCGTTCTAATAGGGATAAATCGGGTTGATTCAGTTGTGCTTTTAACTTGGTTTCGACTTCCGAGATGGTTTTAATCCCCCAGAGATACCAACGGTGTTTTACTCTCGTCCACCAGGATGGGCGATCGCTCTCAACCCAGGATGGGGCAACACTGACCTGATAAGATTCTCCGAGGGCGACTTGTTTGAGCGTAGCCACCAACTGGCTCTGATCCGCCGTTTTCGGACAATAGCCGTCAACCCCTACCGCGTGCGCTCTTTGCCAACTGACTGTCCCTGGATCGCTCAATAAAACCAGTTTATAGGAGGGATACCAGGTTTTCAGATTTTGACAAAACTGTAGTAAGGCATCTTTGGAGAGGGAGGCTTCTAGGGCAGAATCAATCACGATAATGCCCACACCAGGGGGGCGATCGCTAATCGATAGCCGTTGGTCTTGTAGATACCGCAAAGCAGCGCTAGGGGTGTCTACTTCAGCCATAATCTCTAATTCAGGATAGGCTTGTACAGTTGCCTGAAGTCCCAGCCGAAAAATTCGACTGGGAACGATGAATAACAGGCGAATCGGAAACGGTTGAGAATGGGACATGGGACACTTAATTGAGAGACCAGGGGTAGGCTCACTGGTTCAGGGAATACCAATACTTTGTATATCCTCTGCCACCTCTACCTCTGCTTAAAACTGCGGCTCAGGGCTATAATCTGAAGGCTCAGGAGCCGCTTCATAAACGGGTTCGGGTGCTGGCTCTTGATAAACCGGTTCTTGATAAACCGGCTCCTGATAAACCGGTTCTTGATACACCGGTTCTTGATACACCGGCTCTTGATACACCGGCTCCTGATAAACCGGTTCTTGATAAACCGGCTCTTGATACACTGGAGCAGGAGGAGTGTATAAGGCATCGAGTTCTGCTTGCCAACGGGCGATCGCATCTTGAGCCTGGTAATACAGGGGTCTACCCCAACCAATACGGGAAGCAGCGCTAATGGCTTCATTGTAACGACCCAAAGAGGCTAAATATTCAGCATCCCTCATATCCGCTTCATCCTGAGCCGTTTGAATTTCCACTTCCCACTCATAAATAATATCCTGGGCTTGACCATACAAGGCGCGATCGGGCGTAATTTTTTCCGCCATCTCAATAGCGGCCCACAAATCTCCTGCCTGAGCCAAAGATTTAGCCCGATCCAGAATCGGCCCATCCTCAATAATTTCAATCCGCTTATCCCATTCCGCGATTAAGGTTTGAGCCTCAATGCGTAGGGGATGGCCCCGCTCAATCTCGGCAGCTAAGGATATGGCTTGTTCAAAATCTTCCAAAGTTTCCCTGGCTGCCGCTTGGCGAGCCATCGCCAAAACCGGTCGTGCTTCTAGCCGTTGAATTTCCTTGCGCCAATGGGCCACCTTAGTCTGGGCTTGAATGCGTCGGGGACGGTCAACGGAGACCATTTGGGCAAATTCTTCCGCTTGTTTCAGGGCCATGGGTTGGCCCACGTTAGCAATGAAAGTAGCAAACTGGATTTGCATTTCATCTTGCACTTGTTCTTGCCACTGGCCAATTTTGGCTTGAGCTTCTTCATAGAGGGGGCGATCGGGTTTAATTTGAGCCGCTTGAGTTTGGGCTAATAACAAAGCCCCTAAATTTTCCTCTTCAACGGTATCAATGGCCTCTCCCAAGCGAATAAAATCTTGAGCTTCCGCATAACGAGGGGAATAACTAGGAACGTTTTCAGCAATGGCGATCGCCCCTTCAAGATCCTCTTCTTCTAAGCGCTCTTCCGCTTTTTCCAGAAGCTGACGACTCCAAGTGGCGATTTCCTCGTTTGCTGTTTTCCGAGTCAAGCTATCGGCCGGAATTTCATTCACTCGCTCCATCGCCTCTACTAAGTCGGCGACCGTACCATAACTGGCCCAATAGCGAGCATCCTTTAACTGTTTCTGATGTTGTTTTTCCGAGGCCATTAACTGAGTCACCTCGACAAAGCGCTCTTGACTCCAGAAGGGGTCATCGAGTTTGCCCAACAGAGCTACCTGTTGATAGGCAAGCGTCCAATTTTGAGTTTCTATGGCCTTAAGCGCTTTTTCATAGATCTCTTGACCGGTCTCCCAGTCGGCTTGCCATAAGTTAATCTTGGTCTGAGCTTCAGCATATAAGGGGCTGCTCTGGGGCACTTTACGAGCCATCTCAATTGCTTTTTCCAGATTACCCGCCTGCATTTCCTGGCGACCAAATTCTAAAATTGCCTTTGACCAATTGTTCATCAACCGTTGACTTTCGGCATAGAGAGCATGGTCAGAGTCCCATTGCTCTACAAAGGCGATCGCCGATTCTAGATCCTCTAGCTTGCCAGAAAGGGCTTGCTGTTCCACACAATAGAGTTGCTCGCCATCAGCAGCCAACGGCGACAACTCTTTACAGTCTGGGGTGGGAGGCACGCGAGTTAACAGCCAAGTGGCTACAAACCCAGCACTGCCAAACATGAGGATAATCATCAGCCATAACAGAGATAACCCGATGGCGTTCAGGGTTGTATTTTGGTTTGAGGGACTCGATGGAGTCTCTTGGGGGGGGTTAATGGCAGTTGAAACTTCTTTCATAGACTAGGGGAGAAATGGGTATAACGCAATGGACTCAATCAAGAAGACGTAAATGTAATTCCAGTCATTCAACTGGGTTTCAATCATTTAGAAAAGAGTTTAATCCTGATCCAGAGGGGGAAATCCGGATTCAGTTCAGGGCGATCGCCGAATATAGGTATAGACTAACCAGAGTAGCCTAGGGCCTCTGGCCTTGTTCTAGAGTTTAACCGTTGTTTAGTGTAATGGGTTTTGGTCTTTAAAATCCTTGATATCACCTATGCCACACTCACCCTTGTGTCCTCTAGCCTTCGTTTTGTATAGTTTGACTCATAAGGGAACGGTTCAGGAGATTGACCCGATCGATCCTAGCTGCTCTTGGCTATTGTCCTCAACTTCTCTTATTCGGAAGTGCCTTACCCAATTCAGGAGCCTCATCCGATGCCATGGGTATCTTCTGATTGTTAACTTGGAAATTGTAAGGGTTAACGAACGCCTTGTTTCTTGTCCTCTCTAAAACTAGCCGCCAGACTATTCGCGATCCGGAACCTGTAGAATGAACTTCAAGATTTATGATTGGCTTCAAGCATCCCAGATTGGCCTTGGCTCGGTTCAGCCAAGTCTGTCCCTGATACAATCTGCCTCTACATCCGATCGAGTCAAGGATGCCCCCGGTACAATTAACCTGATGCAGTTAAGCCAAGCTGATTTAGTCGGGGTAGCGTTTCGGTTGGTGCAAACCCTACATGAGCAACAATTAACCAGTTTCCACACCAATATTCTGGCGGAATTTCTCGAAAGACCCCTCTCCAAGGGGCGATCGCATCTTCGCCCCTTAAGCCAACTGACTGGAGCCATGATCCAGGTAGAGAGTCAGTATAAACCGATGCCTCGCAACCATAGCACCTGGTTAGCCCTAGAAATTGCCTATTTAGATGCTTTAGAAAGCCTCTTAATTCAAGAAGAAACCCTCTGTAAACCCTGGTTAAATCGCAGTTGGATTACCCAATTTCCCTCTTCTTCCTCTACGGAAACGGACTCTACCCCCTGGGTTTCTCAGCTTGAAGCGATTCACCGTAAACGGATCACCGATTTAGAAACCGAAAAACTCCTTTCCAATTTGACTCATTCTCCTATTATTGGCCACATTCATCAAGTGATCCAAGCTTGGTTAGTAGCCAATGGCGCTGAAGAGCGAGAAAGTCAACTCTTAGTGCAACGGCTCCATCAAGCCTTATTAGGACAACTGCTCAAAACGGTTTCCGAATATCATATTTATTTGCCTCAACTGCAAAAATTTGTTCGGATTGGCGATTCTAGCCAGGGATTTTATGGAGTTGGTTCAGGAGATTATGAACTCTTAGAACCGGCCTCACCAGGGGCACGAGCCGTGATTGATTTACCCAGAGAATTTTATCGATCGGATCTGCAAATTAATCTAGGTTTACCCTGTTTTGAAGAATCGTTTTCTTGGTCACAACTATATGTCATTCCTAAAGGATTGCCTGCCAATCATGCAGAATCTGAGAAAAGTATATCCTTACTCGATTGGGCCAACGAACAGCTTGCAGATTCCCACAGTTTAGCCCTGATTGAAGGGCCATCAGGGTTAGGAAAAACTCGCTTTTGTCAATGGTGGGCAGCCGAAATTGCTCAAAACATCTATCCTCAATGGATGCCGATTGTGATTTATTTGGGTTCCATTCAGTTAGGAAATTCCTTAGAAGAAACTTTGGATTCGGCGTTTAAGAAAGCTGAGTTTACTCGAAATGATGGTTGGTTAAAGCCAGGATTACCCCCTTGTTTATTAATTTTGGATAGTCTAGATTCTCTGCCTTATTCTTGTGTCGGAGATGACCCTTATCAGAAACTGCTGGAACAAATTGCCCAATTTCAACAAAAACACCGCGATCCCAGAGGATGGCCTCGCCATAAAATTGTCTTAACCAGTCGTTCTGATTTTCGCTCCCGTTTAGCCTTAGAACAAAAACTACAAAAGAGTGGAGATCGAAAACCCGATTCTGATGTGGGTTTGCTCTCTGGGGTCTTGAAAACTAGATTTCCTCTCAAAATTGCCCGATTTAAGATAGAAGCGATGGACTTGGAATCGGTGCAAGAATGGTTTAAGAATTGGTCAAAATTGCAAAGTCGAGAAATTGCAAAGTCCTATTTTGACTTTCTGAAGCAAGCTGGATTATTTAGTGGGAAAACAGGAGCTAAAGAATTAGCTGCCATGGTGCGGCAACCCTTAATCCTCTATCTACTGGGGGTTTTGCATCGGGATGGGTTTTTCGAGAAAGATTTAATTGAAATTCCGTTTCCAGGGGTAAAATTAGAACTCTACGATCGCATGATGACCTGGCTACTCGGTGAAATTACGACGGGACGACTGCGGGGAAGACAAACTCAAAAGCTGATTCGGATTGGACTTGGCCATGCGGGGCGATCGCAAGAAACCATATCCCGCTTCCTCAAAGGTCGCTCTCCCTTAAACCTGCGTATCCTCTGCCAAAATGCTGCCCTGACTTTACTCCAAAGTGGACAAGATACCCTCAACAGTACCCACCTGCACACCCAACTGAACATTCCGGAATCTGAACCCCTAGATTTACCTTCATTTTTATTTCAGGTGACTCCGAAACTACACCCTCAAAGGATTGAATATCAATTTACCCATCGCAGTTTCGGTGAATACTTGGCGACTGAGGCGATCGCCAAACAACTCCAACCCCTCCTCGATCCGAGCCAAGAAATTGACCTGCAAACCATTGCCCAAATTCTCTATCCTCTACTCGGATTTGGTCTCCTGCCTTACAACAGTGAAGACCTACTCCTAGAGCGACTGCAACGGGATCAGAAAAACTATCCCCAATCCTTCAATTTAACCACCCTCTGCGATCGCCTGGATCGCTTCTGGGCTAGTTACTGCCAAGGACAATGGATCGACACCCCCATCGCCAAACAAGCCCACGCTCGCTTCCAATCCCTGGGTAATCCCATCAACCTCCTACAAGTCGATGCCGTCCTTGGTGTTAACCTTCTCCTCCTCCTCGCAGCCCTTGCCCGCGCTACCTCCATCCCCTTCTATCCCTGTGGTATTCCCGATCTCCTCATCTCCTCTGAACCCTCCACAGCCACCGATCCCAATTTGCAAGCCCCCACCCTGGGTCGATGGCTGCCCTACAACCCCAATCAACTCCTCACCCTAGCCGGGCGAGCCTCCATTCTTGCTCCCCTTACCTTTTGGCAACGTCTGGGGCGAGATTTCCATGACCTGGAACTGCCTTGGGTCAACTTACAACACGCCATCCTACCCAAAAGTCTCCTGCAAAATACTAACCTCCAAGGGGCAAACCTGACTGGAGCAACCCTGAGTGGGGCCCAACTCCAAGAAGTCAACCTATCGGGAGCTGACTTATCCGGGGCTGACTTATCCGGGGCTGACTTATCCGGAGCCAATCTCAGCCTCGCCAACCTCACCGGAGCTAAATTACAAGGCGCTCGTTTAGACTCGGCTAACTTTACGAATTCTTGTCTCTATCAAGCTCTCATCGATCCCCAGCACCAAAACTTTATCCAGTCCCAAGGAGTTTTTTGGACTTGGGAACAATATTGCGCTTACCAAGAAGCCAGTTGGACTGATGATGAAAGTGAACCCAATATGACCCCAGTGCCTCCTGATGGCGACTTCTTCCCCCTGATTGAAATCGCTGAAGACGAAACCGTTGCCTTTGAACCGGGATCTTATTTCAATCGGTCAGACCACTCGGATCAATCCACGATTGAGGATATGGAAACTCCGGAAGAGGCGGAGGATATGCTGACGGCTGCCTATATGCCCGATCAAATTCCTGATGGCGGCGATGATTCGGAAGAAGACGATGATGATGATAGTGAAACGGTTTTATATACCCCACCCCCTGAACTAGATGCAGAAGAGGAGGAAGGGAGCGAAACTGTCATTTACCAACCCCCTGCCGAGGGTTAGCAGAAGCAGTATAAATCTTCCAGAGTCCGTAACGGTTGGATTCTCGAACAGGATTCACACAGTTTGACACAAGAGGGGTAAAATAAAAAATGATAATCATTCTATGTTTAGTCGATCATGCTTCTAGGAAAAAGGGTCAGTCAGTTGGCGATCGCCGTTGTCACCGCGCTCTCTGTGGTCAGTTGTGCTTCTAACTCCAGTATTGAATCCACCACCGAAGAAAATACAGCCGTTGTAGAAGAGCAGGACGAGTTGGAGGTGGTGACCACATTTTTGCCCATGACTCAATTTACCAAGGCAGTGGTAGGCGATCGCGCAGAAGTTGTCCAATTACTACCGACCAATGTTGGCCCCCACGATTACCAAGCCAAACCTGCGGATGTTCAGGCGATCGCCCAAGCAGATATCTTAGTCAAAAATGGCTTAGAACTAGAGTTTTTCTTGGATGACATGATCAACAATGCCGAGAATAGCGATTTAATCATCGTTGATTCGAGTTCCGGCATTGAACTCTTGAGGGTTGCAGAAAAAGACCATGGCCATGATGACCACGATCATGACCACGACCACGACCATGACCATGACCATGACCATGACCACGACCACGACCACGACCATGGTCATCACCATCATGGAGAATTCGACCCCCACATTTGGCTCGATCCCAAACGAGCCATTCAGCAAGTCGAAAATATCCGTGATGCTTTCATTGCCGCCGACCCAGAAGGACAAGAAATTTACACCCAAAATGCGGCGGTCTTTATCGAAGAACTCAAAGCCTTAGATGCTCAAATCACCGAAAAACTGCAACCTTACGCAGGACAAACCTTTATCACCTTTCAT
The DNA here is from genome assembly GCF_030068505.1 of Roseofilum capinflatum BLCC-M114. Taxonomy (NCBI): domain Bacteria; kingdom Bacillati; phylum Cyanobacteriota; class Cyanophyceae; order Desertifilales; family Desertifilaceae; genus Roseofilum; species Roseofilum capinflatum. The sequence goes on along the minus strand of NZ_JAQOSO010000074.1, from coordinate 53,195 downwards.
GATTTCGCCAATTATTTCGCCCAGAGTTATGGTCTGAGATCTGAATTTTTAGTGGACATCCCCGAAGAAAACCCCTCTCCTGAAGACGTGCGCCGTTTGATCGAAATTGTGCAAGCAGAACAAATTCAAGCCTTGCTAGAAGAACCAGGAGTCGGCACTAAAGCCTTTGAAACCTTAGCTCAAGACCTGAACATTGAAGTGAGCATGTTCGATCCGATCGCGACAGGAGACACAACCAGGAGTGAACCAACGGCTTATTTAAGAATCATGGAAAACAATGCTCAGAACTTAACTGAAGCGTTAAGTGATTGACATCCAACCCCTGCCTGAAGGCGAGGGGATTCCTAAACCTCACGTTAGCGAAGCTCCTCCGCAGGAGGCTTTAGGTTTCTGTTTCATAGCAGTTGCCTTCACTGATTTACTCAGATCAGGTCTTACACTCGCTCCACAGACTGACACGGCAAGCCCTGCCGCCAAAATATTTTTTGATGCGTTAATATCTCGGTCGTGGTGTGTTCCACATTTAGGACAATCCCATTCCCGAATATTTAACGGCATTCTTTCTTCAATATGTCCACAATTACTGCATCGCTTAGAACTAGGGAACCATCGATCAATTTCCATATAGTTTCTACCGTACCATTGGCACTTATATTCCAACTGACGGGTCAACTCTCCCCAACTTGCATCAGATATTGCTTGAGACAGTTTTCGGTTTTTGACCATATTTTTCACAGCTAAGTCTTCAACACCAATCGTTTGATTTTTCCGCAAAGCGGACATGAACACGAATTAGTTGAGTAGTTATTTTGTGTAAATGGTCTTTTCGTGTGTCGGTAATTTTTAGGTGAGCTTTAGCTAATTTGACCCTGGCTTTATACCGATTATTAGATCCTTTCTGTTTACGGGATAGAATTTTTTGAAGTCTTCTGAGTTTACGGTAGTGTTTTTTTAAGTGCTTAGGGTTAGGAAATTTTTCCCCATCACTGGTAATTACCAAACTACTCAGACCTAAGTCAATCCCTACTGCTTTATTATTCGCAGGTAAAGGCTTGATAGTCGGATCATCAAGCTGGATGGAAATGTGCCAACGCCCTGACGGATGGAGCTTCACTGTTACCGAAGTTGGCTGACATCCTTCAGGAATTTGACGAGACCATCGAATGGGTAAAGGTTCTTTACATTTGGCTAAATAGATTTCACCATCTTTGAACTTAAAAGCAGCTTTAGTGAATTCGGCGCTACCGCCCTGATGTTTTTTCTTGAAATTGGGATATTTTGCCCGTTTAGTAAAAAAGTTGGCAAAAGCAGTTTGTAAATGTCTTAACCCTTGCTGTAATGGAACGCTACTAACTTCATTAAGAAAACTTAAGTCGTCTTCCTTCTTCCAAAGAGTTAGCATAAAAGAAGTTTCGCTGTAACCCACTCTTTCTTGCCGTTCATACCAAGCTTGAGTTCTTTCATGGAGAGCTTTGTTGTAAACAAATCTTACACATCCTAAAGTTCGTCGTAATAGCGACTCTTGTTCAGGTGTTGGGTAAAATCGGTAATTTTGTGCTTTTTCCATGAAGTAAAGCTTAGTTTTGACTTCTCTTACATTATATCACAAATATTGTAACACAGAAGAAACTGGTATATTAGAAAGCAAGAAAAGCCGTCCTGAAGGACGGGGTTTTCAACCCATTTCTATGATAAAAGAATGGTTTAAGAAATTACTTTAACTTTCAGGAGTTGAATAATCACAGCCATAAAAATTAAAAAAACAAGTCCACAGACCAGGATATAACTCAATTCTGGAGACCCAAACAGAGTCGCTCCCCCGATCAAGACCAGCAATAATCCGCCCTCTAGAATCCATTTCAAAAGCCCTACAACCTCCCTTAAAATAAGTCTGAGACTTGTGGAGAAAATCGGGGAGAGGCACGCGGAAGGGATAACCGAGATTAGGGAAAGATCGTTATCGGAGTGAGTTTCCATGATGGGATCTCCTCAGTTGTTATCCCTTCAGTATATCAAATGGAGAGGAAAGGATAGAAGGGAGGATTCAAAGTTAAAAATAAACCAAAGGATTGGTAAAATTAGGAGGCGATCGCCGATCATATCAGAACCACCATACAAGGACATATACCCGAATGCTCAAGCAACTGAATTTGGATCGTTCTCTCGACAAGCACCGCTACAAAACAGAAATAGAAGATCTGATGCAACAGTTGCGATCGCTTCAACATGCCTGTTGGGAGAAAAAATTACCCATGATTATCGTGCTTGAAGGGTGGGCAGCAGCCGGTAAAGGCGCTCTGGTCAAAAATGTCATTGGTTATATGGACCCTAGGGGATTTGCCGTCCATCCCATTTGGCCGCCCAATGCCGAAGAAAAAAACTATCCTTTCCTCTGGCGCTTTTGGCACAAAATTCCCCACTACGGCAGCATCGGGCTATTTTACCATAGCTGGTATACCCATGTTCTCGAAGACCGGCTCTTCGATCGCGTCCAAGAATCCCAAGTTCCCGCCCTGATGCGCCATATTAATGCCTTTGAACGGCAAATGAGCGATGATGGCTGTGCGATCGCCAAATTTTGGATTCATGTGAGTAAAAAAGAACTCAAGCAACGGCTCAAAGCCTACGCCAAAGACCGGCTCAATGCTTGGCGAGTCCGGGACGAAGATTGGCAACAAGTCAAACGGTATCATGACTATCGGATGCTGGCAGAAGAAATGATTATCCAAACCAGTACCGGGTTTGCCCCCTGGACATTAGTGGAAGGCAACTGTCAGCGCTGGGCCCAAGTGAAAGTCTTGCAAACCGTCGCCGCTACCCTGCGAGAAGCCCTAGACCGTCGCCAAAGTCAACTCATTCCTGCTCCTTTACCTCCCCAAGAGCAATTAGAACCTACAGAACCCGACTTTCTGGCACGGGTGGATCTGGGTGCTTCCTTATCGAAGAAAGAATATAAAAAACGGCTGAAAAAAGCCCAGGTAAGACTACAGGAATTACAACTGAAGATTTTTAAGGAGAAATTGCCCGTATTGGCCCTATTTGAAGGATGGGATGCTGCCGGAAAAGGAGGAGCCATTAAGCGCTTAACCAATAATCTAGACCCTCGCAGTTATGAAGTGAGAGCATTTTCCGCGCCCACTTCTGAGGAAAAAATGCATCATTACCTATGGCGGTTTTGGCGGGATTTACCCACGGCCGGCAAAATTGGCATTTTTGACCGCACCTGGTATGGTCGGGTCTTAGTCGAACGCATTGAAGGCTTTGCCACCGATATCCAATGGCGGCGAGCCTATCGCGAGATTAATGAATTTGAAGCCATGTTAACCCATGCCGGGTATGTTTTAGTTAAGTTTTGGCTCCATGTGAGTCCAGAGGAACAGTTAGAGCGATTTGAGTCCCGTCAGAACGATCCCTTTAAGCGCTATAAGTTAACCGATGAAGATTGGCGAAACCGGGAAAAATGGGGCTTATACGAGGTCGCCGTGAATCAGGCTATTGGCCGCACCCATACCCCCAATGCTCCTTGGACAGTGGTCGCGGGCAATAATAAGCTCTATGCGCGAGTGAAGGTCTTAGAGTCGGTGATTGAGGCGATCGAACTAGGTTTGAGAAACCACTGATATCGGGGCTGATATCAAATCCTTAAATTTTCCCTACGATATCCAACAACAAACCCCCCACCCGAAGGTGAGGGGTTTTTATCACTTAAGAATCAGTCCAGCTAGGATTTAACCGAACTTACCCGCAGTGGAGGCAATTAAGAAGGCCGCGTAGGTGAGGACATAGCCAACGGTGAAGTGAGCTAGACCAACTACACGAGCTTGAACGATAGATAGAGCAACGGGCTTATCTTTCCAACGAACCAGGTTCGCCAGAGGAGTGCGCTCGTGGGCCCAAACAATCGTTTCAATCAACTCTTGCCAGTAACCCCGCCAGCTAATCAGGAACATGAAGCCAGTTGCCCAGACCAGGTGTCCGAAGAGGAACATCCAAGCCCAAACAGCCAGGTTATTCATGCCGTAGGGATTATATCCGTTGATCAACTGAGAGGAGTTTAACCACAGGTAATCGCGGAACCAACCCATCAGGTGGGTAGAGGACTCATTGAACTGAGCCACATTTCCTTGCCAGATGGCCAAATGCTTCCAGTGCCAGTAGAAGGTTAACCAGCCTAGGGTATTCAGCATCCAGAACATGGCGAGGTAGAAGGCATCCCAAGCAGAGATGTCGCAAGTACCGCCACGACCGGGGCCATCGCAGGGGAAGCTGTAACCGAAGTCTTTTTTGTCGGGCATCAGCTTGGAACCCCGTGCATCCAACGCACCTTTCACGAGGATTAAGGTGGTGGTGTGCAGGCCGAGGGCGATCGCATGGTGAACCAAGAAATCACCAGGGCCAATGGGTAGGAACAGAGAGTTAGAGGTGCTATTAATGGCATCTAACCATCCGGGTAGCCAGAAGTTGGCGTGATTGGGGAATGCGGTATAAGCAACGCTATCGGGATTGGACAGTAGAATATCCATTCCGTACATTAACTTACCGTGAGAAGCCTGGATGAACTGGGCAAAAACCGGTTCAATCAAGATTTGCTTCTCAGGAGTACCAAAGGCAACCACAACATCGTTGTGAACATACAGTCCCAGGGTATGGAAACCGAGGAACAAGGAAACCCAGCTCAGGTGAGAGATGAGAGCTTCTTTGTGTTCAAGCATCCGAGCCAATACGTTGTTTTTGTTGGCTTCTGGATCGTAGTCCCGAACTAAGAAGATCGCACCGTGAGCGAAAGCTCCAACCATCAGGAATCCAGCGATGTACTGGTGATGGGTGTATAGAGCTGCCATGGTGGTGTAGTCCTTAGCCATGAAAGCATAAGGAGGCATGGAATACATATGTTGGGCGACTAAGGAAGTCACAACACCCAGACAAGCCAAGTGCCATCCCAACTGGAAGTGTAACGATTCGTTGTAGGTATCGTACATTCCTTTATGACCGTCACCGATCATGCCTCCAAAGGGGGTTCCTTTGGGAGGATTATGGGCTTCCATGATTTCCTTCATGCTGTGGCCAATGCCCCAGTTCGTGCGGTACATATGTCCAGCAACGATGAAGAGAACTGCGATCGCCAAATGGTGATGAGCCATATCCGTGAGCCACAGAGACTCAGTTTGGGGATGGAAACCACCTAAGAAGGTTAGAATTGCAGTCCCTGCACCTTCAGATGTGCCAAACACATGACCTGCCGTATCTGGATTTTGGGCATATACGCCCCAGTTCCCTGTGAAGAAGGGAACCAAACCAGCCGGGTGAGGCAAAGTGCTAAGGAAGTTATCCCAGCCCACGTGCTGTCCGCGAGATTCGGGAATCGCAACGTGAACTAAGTGACCTGTCCAAGCCAAAGAGCTAACACCGAACAAACCAGCCAAGTGGTGATTCATACGGGATTCAGCATTCTTGAACCAAGACAAGCTAGGACGGAAGCTCGGCTGGAGGTGTAACCAGCCAGCGAACAGCATCAACGAAGCTAAGATCAACAGGAAAATAGCCCCTTGATATAAATCGCCATTCGTCCGCATTCCGATGGTGTACCACCAGTGGTAGACACCAGAATAAGCAATGTTTACTGGACTAGACGCACCGGCTTGAGTGTAAGCATCGATCGCCGCTTGTCCAAACTGTGGGTCCCAAATCGCGTGAGCAATGGGACGGACATTGAGAGGATCTTTGATCCACTGTTCAAAGTTACCTTGCCAAGCTACGTGGAACAGGTTGCCAGAGGTCCACAGGAAGATGATTGCCAGGTGACCGAAGTGGGAAGCAAAAATCTTTTGGTAAAGATTTTCTTCCGTCATTCCATCATGGGTTTCAAAATCGTGGGCGGTAGCTATCCCGTACCAGATCCGACGAGTTGTGGGATCTTGTGCGAGGTCTTGGCTAAACTTGGGGAATTTAGTTGCCATGTTTAAGTCCTTCTCGACCTCATCCTACTGCAATAATTCGAGCCAGGAAGAATGCCCAAGTAGTGACAATTCCTCCCAAGAGGTAGTGGGCTACCCCTACAGCGCGACCTTGAATAATACTCAAGGCACGAGGCTGAATCGCGGGTGCGACTTTGAGTTTATTATGGGCCCAAACAATCGATTCAATCAACTCTTGCCAGTAGCCACGACCACTAAAGAGGAACATGAGACTAAAAGCAAAGATGAAGTGACCGGCTAGGAACATAATGCCATAGGCGGACAAAGCAGACCCGTAGGACGTAATCACTTGAGAAGCTTGCGCCCACAAGAAATCACGTAACCAACCATTGATAGTAATTGAGCTTTGGGCAAAATTACCATTGGTGATATGGGAAACGGTTCCGTCAGAGGATACAGTACCCCAGACATCCGATTGCATCTTCCAGCTAAAGTGGAAAATCACAATGGACAAGGAGTTGTACATCCAGAATAGACCCAGGAAGACATGATCCCATCCTGAGACTTGACAAGTACCGCCCCGACCCGGACCATCGCAGGGGAAGCGGAAGCCCAGATTGCCCTTGTCAGGAATTAGACGAGAGCTACGGGCATAGAGAACACCTTTGAGCAGGATCAGTACCGTAACGTGGATGGTAAAGGCATGGATGTGGTGAACCATGAAATCGGCTGTTCCCAGCGCGATCGGCATCATAGCTACTTTTCCACCAACCGCTACAACATCACCACCAAAGGCAGGACTGACACTCGCCAACGCATTGGGAGCTGTGTTTCCAGGAGCAAGATTATGTAGATTCTGTACCCACTGGGCAAAGATCGGTTGGAGTTGAATCGCCGTATCCGAGAACATATCTTGGGTACGACCTAACGCACGCATGGTGTCGTTATGAACATACAAGCCAAAGCTGTGGAAGCCTAGCCATATGCAAACCCAATTCAGATGGGAAATAATAGCGTCTCTATGTCTAATCACCCGGTCAAGTAGGTTATCCACATGCACGGCTGGATCGTAATCACGCACCATAAAGATGGCAGCATGAGCGCCAGCTCCTACAATTAGGAAGCCTCCAATCCACATATGGTGAGTAAACAAGGATAGCTGAGTTGGATAGTCTGTTGCGATGTATGGATACGGTGGCATCGCATACATATGGTGGGCGACTAAAATCGACAGAGATCCCACCCAAACTAAATTCCATGAAAGTTGAGCATGCCATGAAGTGGTAAATACTTCATACATTCCCTTGTGACCTTCACCAGTGAAGGGTCCTTTATGAGCTTCTAGGACTTCCTTAAAGCTATGACCAATCCCCCAGTTTGTCCGGTAGAAGTGTCCAGCGATAATGAACAGTACCGCGATCGCCAGGTGGTGATGGGCTGTATCAGAGAGCCACAATCCACCGGTTACCGGATTCAGTCCACCTTTGAAGGTTAAGAAGTCAGTGTAAGCCCCCCAATTCAGGGTAAAGAAAGGCTGGATTCCACTAAGACCTCCCCACTCTACACCAGGATATAATTCCGTCATCAAGCTGGGATTGAGAATAAATTCATGGGGCAAAGGAATATCCTTGACCGCCACTCCTGAATCCAAAAGCTTATTGATGGGTAAGGAAACGTGGATTTGGTGACCAGCCCAACCGAGGGAACCACAACCAAAAAGCACGGCGAGATGATGGTTCATCATCGACTCCACATTCTGGAACCATTCCAGTTTGGGAGCTGCTTTGTGATAGTGGAACCAACCGGCAAATAACATTAAGCCAGCCATCACCAACCCACCAATTGCGGTGCAATAGAGTTGGTAAGAGTTCGTAAATCCGGAGGCTCTCCAGAGTTGGAATAATCCGGAGGTAATTTGGATTCCGTGGAATCCGCCACCAACATCGCCGTTCAGAATATCTTGCCCGACGATGGGCCAAACGACTTGGGCGCTCGGTTTAATCCCTAGGGGGTCGCTCAACCAAGCTTCGTAGTTTGAGAATTTAGCACCATGGAAGTAAGCGCCACTTAGCCAGACAAATACAACGGCTAGGTGACCGAAATGGGCACTAAAGATTTTTCTAGATACGTCTTCTAGATCACTGGTATGACTATCGAAATCGTGAGCATCGGCGTGAAGATTCCAAATCCAGGTTGTGGTTTTGGGTCCTCTAGCTAGGGTTCTGTCAAAATGACCCGGCTTGCCCCATTTTTCAAATGAAGTGGGGACTGGATCTTTATCGACGACCACCCTCGCCTTTGCTTTTTGCTCCTTTGGGGTAGTTGTCATTGAGACTCTCCTCTCTTTAGACAAGTAGCGTCATTACAGAACGCCAGGCACTACATTAATTTAGGTTATTTCTGTGAGTTCCTTCGAGGTCGGATGGAGATCTATTGTTATCTCTTGATGCTCAAGATTAGAGTTCTTGATGTTCAAGATCAGTTTTTTTTCCAGATTTAGGGCAATGTAAAGCTTTGTTACTGAATTTGAGGAAATTTTATGTCCTCTCTCAGAACACCGCTTTTGGGTAGCCCTTTCTCTGTAGACCCCAATACTCCGAAGGTTTCACGAAGATCCGGAGATCCAGAAGGTCACCGCTTTTAAGTAGTGTACTGAATGTGAATTATAGGACTTGTCTTCCGTTTGAGGAAGCTCCTTAACAATAATTCAAATTTGCTTTCATCAACTCTGGGGTTCAATCCAAGATGGCTTTTTGTTCAAAAAAGAGAACAAAAGTCAATAATCTATGAATAATATTTACAAAAGTCAATATAAATAAACAAGAGCTGTTTAGACCTTTCCAGGTTGGTGATAAAATAGCGCTGTACTTTAACGTGCAAGGGATTGAAGGATGTTGGTGTTGAGTCAAGGAATCAGAAAAAGGATCAGAATCAGCCTGTTGGGACTGATCTTAGTGCTGGGTCTGTCCCTGGGCATGGTCGGTTGTGGGAATCAGGGAGGCGATCGCCTCAATATCCCCAATCCTAGCTCTGGGATCTCCAATCCCCTCAAGCGAAAAGCCAAACCCAAAATCAGCGAAGTATCGCCCCCAGAAGCGATCCAAAAACTGCGGCCAATTCTGGAAACCTACCAACCCCAGGTCACAATACTCAATCCCCGACCCAACCAAACCCTCCAAGACACAACCCTGACCGTCCAACTTGACGTTCAAGACCTACCCATCTATCAAGACCCCAACCTAGACCTGGGCCCTCACCTAGAAGTTATCCTCGATAACGAAGCCTACACCAGCCTTTACGACCTCTCCCAACCCGTTACCTTTACAAATCTCAATCCCGGAACCCATACCCTAAGAGTATTCGCTACCACTCCCTGGGGAGAGAGCTTCAAAAATGAAGGCGCTTACGCGCAAACGACGTTTCATATCTTTACGAAAACCGAAGACCAAATCCCCAATCCTGACCTTCCCCTACTCACCTATAGCAATCCCATCGGCACATATGGCGCACAACCGATCCTCCTAGACTTCTATCTCAGTAATGCGCCCCTGCATGTCGTCGCCCAAGAAAACCCAGACGACAACATCCTAGATTGGCGGATTCGGGCATCTGTTAACGGTGAAGAATTTATCCTCGATCAATGGGAACCGCTCTATTTACAAGGATTTGATCGAGGCAATAACTGGGTGAAACTGGAAATCTTAGACGAGCTGGGTAACCCGATTAACAATATTTTCAATACCACTGCTCGCTTGGTGACTTACGATCCTCAAGCTACCGATCCCCTATCTCAACTGATCCGGGGTGAAATTAGCGCTGAAGTTGCCCAAGCAATTGTCGATCCAGACTATATTGCTCCGTCTACTGCTACACCTGAAACCGAAACTGAGACGGAAGTTGTAGAACCCCAGGAAGAACCGGTAGAAGTTGAAGAAATCCTAGAGGTAGAGGAAGAAGCAGTTCCTGAAATGCCAGAGGTAGAGGAAGAAGTAGTTCCTGAAATGCCAGAGGTAGAGGAAGAAGCCGTTCCTGAAATGCCAGAGGTAGAAGAAGAAGTAGTTCCTGAAATGCCAGAGGTAGAAGAAGAAGCCGTTCCTGAAACGCCAGAGGTAGAGGAACAGGTTTCGGAAACGCCAGAGTCAGAACCGATGGAAACTGTTGAGCCAGAAGACATTGCGCCCGAACCTTCAGCAGTGGAAGAGGAAACTGAACCAGTAGTGAGTGAACCTCCAGCATGGCGTAAGCAACTGAATCTGAATCAATGGCGCGATCGCCTAAAATCCAAATGGAATCAATTAGATTTGCAATCCAAATGGAATCAATTAGATTTTGATTCGATTAATCCCTTTGGTAATCAGGCTGTAGAGACAGAAGAGACTCTAGACACTGCCCCAGAACCTGCAGTTGTTGAAGAACCCATTCAATCTCCCTCTGAACCAGAACCCTTAGAAGAAGAAGTTGAAGCTCAAGAACCCCAGGATCTTGAACCCGAAGTTGTAGAAGAAGAAGTCGAGACTCCAGAAGAGTTAGAAGAAGAGCCAAAGGCAATCGAGTTACCCAATTTAGTCGATTCTATGTCGCCAGAAGAACCCATAAAAATGGCTCCCATGGAATCCACTCCCATAGAACGCCCAACCCAATCTTCAGAAACGGAAGCCTCCGAGTGGCAACAAATGCTCTCTACACCAGGAGGAGATACACAACCCTAGGCTGAATGTTGTTCTAGCTCCAGTCCTATATCCTTTAAGTCATCTCCAGCATCCGTTGAATGGGACGTAAAGCGGCGACCTGAATCTCTTGGGGTAGAGTAATTTCTGGAGTCCTGTTTTTCATGGCTAAGTAGAGTTTTTCTAAGGTATTGAGCCGCATATGGGGACATTCATTACAAGCGCAGTTATTCATCGGGGGAGCAGGAATAAATTGTTTGTGGGGCGCTTCCTTCTGCATTTGATGGATGATTCCCGGTTCAGTGGCGACAATGAAGGCGGGACTGTGACTGGTTTGGGCATAGTTGAGTAGAGCAGTGGTGGAACCGATATGATCGGCATGGCGCAGTACGGGGGGTTCGCATTCGGGATGGGCAATGATTTCGGCTTCGGGATGCTGGACTTTCAATTGCACCAGTTTCTTTTCCGAAAAGGTTTCATGAACGATGCAACTGCCATCCCAGAGGAGCAGATCCCGCCCCGTTTGTTCCATGACATAGCGTCCCAAGTTGCGATCTGGAGCAAAAATAATGGGTTGGTTAGCGGGAATTTGCTGGACAATTTGAACAGCGTTGGAGCTGGTGCAGATAATGTCGCTCATGGCCTTAATTTCGGCCGTGCAGTTAATGTAGGAAATGACCAAGTGATCGGGATGTTGAGCCTTAAACGCAGCGAAAGCATCTGGTGGACAACTCTCAGCGAGGGAGCAACCGGCATCGAGATCTGGTAAAAGTACCAATTTATCAGGATTAAGAATTTTGGCAGTTTCGGCCATAAAGTGAACGCCAGCAAAGACAATGACTTCCGCATCGGTATGGGCGGCTTTGCGGGATAAACCGAGGGAGTCGCCGATATAGTCGGCAATGTCCTGGATATCGGGGTCTTGGTAGTAGTGAGCGAGGACTATGGCGTTCAGTTCTCGTTTGAGAGTGGCGATCGCCTCAAAGAGATCGTCAGGCACTTCCGAGAAGCGATTGGGGGACGGGACGGCAGTAAACAAGGTGAATAATAACCCAAACTATTATTACTTTCAATTTTAATTATAGTTTATTTCACTAAAAAGGGTAGAGTGGAAAACCACCCTACCCAAATTATGGAGTGCGAATAACGCCTAAAGCGCTTAAGCGAGAACAGTTTCCGGGACAGGCCAGCGATCGACTGTTTTACCGATCACCGCCAATTCTTTCATCAATTCATCAAATTGATCGGGGGTGAGGGACTGGGGCCCATCTGAGAGCGCTTTCGAGGGGGTGGGATGAACTTCGATCATCAAAGAATCGGCTCCCACGGCGATCGCCCCCTTCGCCATCGCCGGCACATACTGAGACCATCCCGTACCATGGGACGGGTCGATCATCACCGGTAAATGGGTCAACGTCCGCAACACCGGAACCACCGACAGATCTAATGTATTGCGCGTATACTTACGGTCAAACGTGCGAATTCCCCGCTCACACAAAATCACCTGGGCATTTCCTGCCGCCAAAATATACTCAGCCGCCATCAACCAATCCTCAATCGTGGCTGCCATCCCCCGCTTCAGTAAAACCGGCTTATCCTGCGCTCCCACTTTCTTCAGCAGAGCGAAATTTTGCATATTTCTGGCTCCAATCTGAATCACGTCAGCCACTTCGGCCACCGCATCGAGATCCGCCGTATCCATAATTTCCGTAATAATTCCCAAGCCGCTCTTTTCTCGTGCGGCCGCCAGCAGTTCTAGGGCACTTTCCCCATGACCTTGGAAGGAATAGGGAGAGGTTCTGGGTTTATAAGCGCCCCCCCGGAGGAACTTCGCCCCAGCCGCTTTCACCCGCAGGGCCGTTTCGGTAATCATCTCCTCCGTCTCTACTGAACAAGGGCCGGCCACCACGACCAGAGGATGACTTTCGCCAAAGGGAACATCCCCTTGAGGTGTGGAAACAATCACATCCGAGGCTTGACCATGACGATATTCACGACTAGCCCGCTTAAAGGGTTGTTCAACGCGCAATACTAATTCAATCCAAGGACTCAATTCTTGAATTCTTTCCCGGTCTAAATCTGCCGTATCCCCAACTAAACCAATCACGACCTTGTGCTGGCCGACAATTTTCTCCGGTGTCAGGCCCCAAGTGCCCAGTTCACCACTTACTCGGTCAATCTCTGCGGTCGGTGTACCGCTTTTCATTACTACAATCATGGTTGATTATCCTGATTCGATAGGGTTATTTTGAAATACTTAATCTTGTTTGACCGATCGCCACGCGGCGATCGTTCTACCTAAATTTTGGGTAAAGTCTTGCCAACCGAGCAACGTCCCTACCCGATTTTCATCCCAGGAGGCCGAGAGTACCCCATAACTTAAACCGAGGACACCCAGTCCAAAAAAACCCATACTCACCAACACCACAGCAATATGGGGTAAATCGAACTCCGTTTGGGTCAAAATCCAATAACTGGCCGCAAACGTTAACACACCTAGGGCAGTCGGTATACCAGACAACAAAGCCATACGCCTAATCATCCGCTTACTCACTGCATCAGGAATCACCCGGTCTTCTTTACGAATGGGGGTTCGCTTCTTCGACCCTTTAGAGGACTTCGGCTCCTTTGCAGAGGAGGATGAAGGGGTAGGGCTATTTTTTTTTCGACTGGTTTTTGGCTCGAAAGGTAACCGTTCCTTAGAAGCCGATCCACCCTTTTGATCTGGTTCAGGGGACATGGGCAATTCTCTAGCCTCGAATACTCAAACGACTAATTAACGCTTTGTAGCGATCCTTGTCTTGTTTGTTAATATAACTTAACAAGCGCTTGCGCTGGCCAATCATTTTCATCAGACCTCGCTGAGAAGCGTAATCCTTCTTATTCGATTTTAAGTGCGCGCTTAAACGGTTAATCCGTTCAGTTAAAACAGCAACTTGCAAATCGGCTGAACCCGTGTCCGTTTCGTGAACCTGGTACTCAGCCATAATTTGATGTTTTTGGGTTTGTGTGAGACTCATAGGGGATTCGTTTGGTGTAATTCATCAAAATTCAGCAATTTTACACTATAACACGAATTTCGATTTGAAACCAAGCTTCAGGCTAAATCAGCCAGCTACAGGAGCCAATGGGAAAGGTCACGGTTAATCAACTCTTGCAGCTTGAGGATATCTTCACGATAGAACTCAATTAACTGTTGACGCTCTTCATCTGACAGAGGGGGGATCTTTTCCTGGGATTGGTTTAAGTCCATGAGCTTTTGGCGAAAGGATTGGACAACACTTGCTGGAAATAGACTATTTAAAATCTTAGCTGTTGTTTCTCGCAAGGGGTTATGAGTATTGAGGATTTGATTTAGGCTTTTGTTTTTTGGTAATTTAGCCACTTGCGATCGTTTAGAAGTATCGGGTTGATACGTTTCATCTACTCCAATAAATTGATAAATATTTCTCATTAATTCTTGGGAATTCTTGCGTAAATCGTCATACAGAAAAACCTGAATTTGGTTCCGATCAAAATTTTCATAAAAATAGCTCAAATGTTCTCCATAAAACCCTTTTTTTAAAGTGGCTGATTGCTTGCCTTTTTTAACGATCTGTTCGGACAACTTTCTCGGTTTGCCAATCGCATCGCGAACATGCATCAGATAATCGGAATAGGCGCGATCGGCTGGATTTCTCAAAATAGCGATTAACTTGGCATCCGGCACATAACGCTTAATCTGTTGGGTTGCGATTTCATAGTTAGCCATATAGTTGGGAGACGCTTCACCAATAGCTATTTCATCCGTTACATCTTGGAATAGCTCAGAATACTTTTCAAATGTATCAATTCGTTTCTTCTGGGAGGGTAAAGGCGGTCTGTCTTTGGGGTCTTTATTCGGATCTTTAGACAGAAAATTCGTTTCTTTCCGAGGACTCATGTAGACTTGAGGATGTTCTTTTAAATAATGATAGATTGAAGTTGTGCCTGATTTCTGAACACCGATGATCAAAAAATTAGGTAACTTAACAGATGAATTCATGGAATTACCTCTTAAAAAATTAATTTCAACTTAACCAACTAATCGCTTCCCTGATCCAATCTTCCGGATCTTTTGTTTTCATGAGATTAGGCTTCTGACTCAATGCACCCAAAGCTTGGGCAATTTCTTGCTGATTATATCCTAAAGCCAGAAGGGTCATTTCCACATCTTCTTGTAAAGCAGAAGGAAGGGTACTAGACACGGGTAGAGCAACGCCAGAGGTATCTCGCCATTGGGATAACTTAGTTCTTAATTCTAAGGCAATGCGTTCGGCGGTTTTACTGCCCACGCCAGGTGTGCGAACCAGTTGTTTAATATTACCGGTAACGATCGCCTGAACCAAATCCGACAGGCCCAGGGTATCCAAAAGAGCGATCGCCAACTGCGCTCCAATGCCACTGACTGCTACCAACTGGCGAAATAGATCCCGCTCTGCTGAGGACGCAAAACCATACAACAGAGGTTGCTCCTCCCGCATCATCAAATGAGTAAACACTTGCACCTGAGTGTCCTGATGCTCCGAAACCGCTTCTCCGAATTGACGAGTCACTTGAATCTCATAACCGAGACCCTGAACCTCCAACACCAGGGTGACGCGATTGGGCGATCGCTTCTGAACCTGGGCAACAGTTCCCCTCAGATAACTGAGCATATGGCTATCCCCTTGCGTGATTAAATCTCACCGATCAAGCCTATGGTATTATCATACGGTGTTGTCTTACCAACACAGGCAAAAAGCAACTCCATAAAGTCAATCTGACTAGAGAGGAAATCTCGGCTGATCCTTCTATGTGTTCCTGTAAGCAGGCCTAAACCTATGAAAAAGCGATTCCTAACCCATAACGTTTACCCCGGTTGCACGAACCCCATCGGAGAAGCCCATCTGGAGTTGTTGTTGATGAGTCCGGAAAGAGAAAACGGGTGGACTTAACTAAGATTTTTCAAACCTCAAACCCCATTATTGGTGTGGTTCATCTTCTCCCCCTACCCACGTCATCGCGGTGGGGATCGAACCTGCAAACCGTCATTGCTAGGGCCGAACGAGAAGCCACGGCCCTAGCGTCGGGCGGAGTCCATGGCATCATGGTAGAAAACTTCTTTGATGCTCCCTTCACGAAAGATCGGGTCGATCCGGCCGTAGTGAGTGCCATGAGCTTAATTATCGATCGCCTAAAAAATCTCGTGACCTTACCCATTGGGGTCAATGTCCTACGCAACGATGCCCACAGTGCCTTGGCGATCGCCTCCTGCACCGAATCGGCATTTATTCGCGTCAACGTCCTCACAGGCGTAATGGCCACCGATCAAGGCTTAATCGAAGGCAAAGCGCATGAACTTTTACGCTATCGGCGCGAACTCGGCGCAGACGTAAAAATCCTCGCAGATGTTCTCGTCAAACATGCACACCCCCTAGGGCATCAACCCCTGGCGGCTACCATTAAAGACACCATAGAACGAGGTCTGGCTGATGCCATCATCCTATCTGGGCCAACCACCGGCACGCCCCCCGATATCGAAGACCTGAAATTGGCCAGCCAACTGGCCCCAGAAACCCCCGTATTTATAGGCAGTGGAGCCAATTGGCACAATATCAGTAACCTGCTCCCCCATGCCGATGGCATCATTGTTGCCAGTACCCTTAAACGCCATGGCCAAATTGAACAACCCATCGATCCCAACCGCGTGAGCCAGTTTGTGGAAGCCACTCAACGGAGTTTAACCCCCAACTAAACCAGCTTAAGGAAACTTCCCCGATTCAATCCCAGTCCATGGCCTAGAGCTATCTAAACCCTAATTAATGGAGGAAAATCTGTGAACTCTTCCCTAAAACCGATTGCCAAAAAGTTGACCCTTTCCCTCTTCTGGCTAGGATTAGGCACAGGAGGATTATTCTTCCTCGGAAATCTGAATCCTTCCCCTATCAACACTCGCGCTCAAGCTCAAGTTTCCCCCTCCCAAAGTCCCCCTATCGAAACGGCTTCAACTCCAGCGAGTTTAGCCCTAGCCCAACATCTCCAGAACATTGGCGCTAAAATGTATGGGGCTTACTGGTGTCCCCATTGTCATTCCCAAAAAGAACGGTTTGGCGAACAAGCAGTGGCTCAAGTGATGCTGGCCGAAAGAGAGCCGGTTTATATCGAATGTTCTCCAGAAGGGCGAACAGCTCCCCAAGCCGAAGTCTGCCAACAGGCAGGAATTAGCGCTTATCCAACTTGGGTGATTGATGGGGAAAAATATGAAGGCAATTTGCCCTTGCAGCAGTTGGCGGAAGTCTCTGGATATCAAGGCTCACAAGAGTTTTAACGCGCAAAAAATAGGCTTGACCTGAATCGAGTTCAGGTGGCAAGCCGAAGAGTTTTATGCTGCAATCAAAAATATCCCTATCGTTTATTACTAAATTAAAGCTATGAGGCGTAGGCGTTCTAGTCCCTGGATTCATCGTTGGTCTCGACCCATAACTGCTGGCATCGCGACCCTGGGAGCGATCGAAACAGCATTTTTAACTGTGGTCGAGGTCATGGGTAGTGCAGAAGCGGTTTGCCCAACCAGTGGCTGTAAAGAGGTCTTGGGCAGTCCCTATGCAACCGTGTTTGGGCTACCTCTAACTCTGTTTGGCTTTTTTGGCTATGCCGGAATGCTGATGTTGGCCATCGCCCCCTTATTAATTAATCCCGATCAAAACAAGGAACTGCGAACCACCCTAGACCAGTGGACTCGTTTCCTGATGTTCGTTACCAGTACGGTAATGGTCGTGGGCAGTGCCTATTTGATGTACATCATGGCCTTCACCATTGGCGCATTTTGTCCCTACTGCGTGCTTTCGGCTTTCTTGTCCCTCTCCCTATTTGTGGTTACCCTCATCGGCCATGCTTGGGAAGATATCGGCCAATTAGCCTTTACCGGGTTAACCGTGGCCATGGTTACCTTAGTGGCGACCCTCGGAGTCTATGGCAATGTGAATAATCCCCAAGCTACCCCAGGAACACCTCCTCCAGTGACTACAACTTCTGGCCCGGCTGAAGTGGCCTTAGTTGAACACCTGAATGACATGGGAGCTAAATATTATGGCGCGTATTGGTGTCCCCACTGCCATGAACAGAAGGAGTTGTTTGGTCAAGAGGCAGCCTCTAACATTGACTATGTTGAATGTGCTGCTGATGGCGTAAATGCCCAAGTTGAACAATGTAAAGCGGCTGGAGTTCAAGCCTTTCCCAGTTGGGAAATAAACGGTCAACTCTATGCTGGAGTGCGATCGCTCAACGAATTAGCCGATCTATCCGATTATCAGGGGCCCCGTGACTTTGGGCAACAGTGATGTAAATCACTCAACCCATGGGTAAACCATCACACTCCTACAAGGCAAAACCTTCTATAAAAGAATCCTGTAGTGTTAGGAGGGTCGAGGATCATGCGTTTACAATTTAAGGGATGGATTTTTGTGCAAGCGATCGCCTTAACTATAGGTCTGAGCGCGATCGCTCATCTCGATCAGCCCTTCAATCAGGACTTCGATCCAAACCTATCCATTGAGAAGGTCAACACCCATTCATAAATTCACATGACCCTCACCCCCCTTCTGTGAAGAATTTTGCAGTCTGATTTCTCAACTTAAGTTCTGTGCATCTATT
This sequence comes from Roseofilum capinflatum BLCC-M114, assembly GCF_030068505.1. Lineage (NCBI taxonomy): Bacteria > Bacillati > Cyanobacteriota > Cyanophyceae > Desertifilales > Desertifilaceae > Roseofilum > Roseofilum capinflatum. The sequence continues at coordinate 34,960 of NZ_JAQOSO010000074.1, read as the reverse complement.
TTTTCCGATCAAGAACAGGATATGCCATCCTCTTTGTGTGGTTACTCTGCTTTCTCCTAACCAAAAACCCGATCCGTGTCATATCCAACTTCCATACAGGCTTTTTGGCATCGGCTCACCCGACGCTTTTTCCATCAAAATCGAGTGGTTTTTACCGCTTCCGCGATTACTCTAGCAATCCTGACCCTACGCTTTTTCGGTCTCTTACAGGCGATCGAATTAATCGCCCTTGATACCCTGGTTCGTCTTCGACCGCCCTTACCCAAAGATGACCGGATTATCATTGTAGGCATTGATGAGCCAGATTTGCAAAACCTAGGATGGCCGATCCCCGATCGCACCTTGGCGACTCTCCTAGAAACGATTGCCCAGAGCCAACCTCAAGCAATTGGATTAGATTTATATCGAGATTTACCCGTCAATCCCGGTTACGAACACTTACAACAGGTCATGCAAGAATTACCGAACCTGGTAGGGATTGAGCGAGTCGCCGATAAAACTGTACCGAATATTCCCCCTCCTCCAGCTTTAGATCCTCAAACCCAAGTTGGGTTCAATAATGTTCTCTTAGATGTAGATGGGACAGTGCGTCGAGGGTTACTCTATGTACATACAGACACCCCTCACAAAAGTTTTGCCCTACAACTGGCTCTGAAGTACCTAGACCAGTTCGACATTGAAGAAGAAGAAGCATCTGTTAATCCCAAATACTTACAACTCGGCAAAGCAGTCTTCTATCCTTTTCAGCCCAATGATGGAGCCTATGTGAATGCAGATGCCAGTGGATACCCTTTTTTAGCCGATTTTCGCGGCCCTCGCGATACCTTCACCACGGTTTCTGTTTCTGAGGTTTTGAATGGAGGGGTTGACCCCAATTTATTTCGCGATCGCATTGTTTTAATTGGTTTAACGGCTGTTAGCCTCAAAGACTTTGTACCCATTCCTTACAGCAATCCCGATGAGGTTCCCGGCGTTGAAGCTCAAGCCAATTTAATTAGCTTTATTTTAGATCTGGCCATTGGGGAACAAACCCCGATCAAAACCTTGCCCGATCCCATTGAAGCACTCTGGACTTTCGCTTGGTCAGCATTAGGCTCCATTCTCGCTTGGAAGTTAAGAGACCCCTCCCAGTTAATCGTCAGTTCAGGAATTACCCTAGGAAGCTTAGGTCTAACCAGCTATGTCCTGTTTATCTCTCGCTGGTGGTTTCCCCTAATTCCTCCTATATTCGGATTTACTGGCTCGGCCCTGATGATTTTAATTCACTTTGCCCATCAAGAAGGAGAATTCAAACGCTCTACAGAATTGCTCCAGGGCATTATTAATAGCATTCCCGATCCGATTTTTGTTAAAGATCAAAACCATCGGTGGATTGTCTTAAACCAAGCCTACTCCCAGTTAATCGGCTATCCTTTAGAAATGCTCATGGACAAATCGGATTATGATTTGTTTGCTCCTGAAGAAGCCGAACAATTTTGGCAGCAAGATGAGAACTTGTTTCTGACTCAGGAAAGCACCCAGCAGGAAGAAGAATTTACGGATGCTGGGGGAATTCACCGAGTGATTGAGACCAAGCGATCGCTCCATCGCGATTCTGGGGGGAATCTATTTTTGGTGGGTGTGATCCGAGATATTACCCAGCAGAAAGAACGGGAAGCTGAACTGCAACGGTTAGCTGAAGATCTCAAACGCCACAATGCGGAACTGAAACTCTCGGAAGACCAGATGCGCCATATGGCTAATCATGATGTCCTCACGGGTTTAGCCAATCGCAAGTTATTTGAAGAAAAACTGCAAGAAGCCCTCGTTTATGCCCAAGCCAATGAAACCATGCTGGCCACTTTCTTTCTCGACTTAGACGGCTTTAAGCAGATTAACGATACGTTTGGCCATGATATGGGAGATTTGGTGATTAAGGAAGTTGCTCAACGGCTCACCCATTGTTTGCGCGGTAGCGATACGGTTGCTCGACTTGGAGGAGATGAATTTACGGTTCTGTTGCCTCAAATTCCCAATCCATCTATAGCTATTCGCGTCGCCGAAAAAATCATCTTGGCTGTCACTCAACCCCTGATGCTCAACGGAGGAGAGAATCTTAAGATTACTTTAAGTTTGGGGATTAGTGTCTATCCTCAAGATGGCAAGACTCTTGAGGAGCTAATTAAATCGGCCGATCAAGCGATGTACCAAGCCAAGTTACAGGGAAAGAATCGCTATCTTCTTGCTTCTTGTCCTCAGTAGGGGACTTTATGAAATCTTTATAAATTCTGGGCTTTTTCTTCCGGTTTTAATATTTCGTAGTAAGAATAGAAGAATAAGGTTCCGTAAATTTCCAGATTAATTGCTGGAAGGCAGTACGGGGCTGTATCGTGAAACCTCTGAAGAAAAAACCGTATATTTACGGAATCTCCAGATTTGACGAATTGACAATAATTGTTAAATTGAGTAAAACTGCCAGTAAAATTGCCGGTATAATGGAAAGTAAGTCTCGCGTTGACTAGGGCTATTGGGTATGGGAACACAGTTAAGACTTGAAAAACACACAGCAATCCTATTCGCTGGAGCATTAGCGATCGCCACCTGTTCACAACCAAGTTGGGGACACACCTCGATTGAGAGGGTTGACCCAACCCATCAAAATATAATCCAACTGCTCAAAGGGTACGAACCTCCTGATAACGGGTCTCCTGAGCGAACTGGAGATACGGGAGGTCGCTAAGGCGATCTCTAAAGAGGCTTAGACCATTAGATTAATGGAGCGTTAATATTCAGGAAGCCAAAACCAAAAGGACAACGGGGATAAGTTAACCCGGCTGTTTTGTGTGTCCGCTTTTGAAGTGAACTTTTATCTGGGTGAGTCGCAACTCGATCGAACCTGCTCGACGAAGATATGGACTCCACAACCTCCTACTGTAGCTTAGGGGGGTTGGATCATTCAGTAATCTTGGTAACAGATGGTTCACAGTTCTGGGCGTTTTTAATTGTTATGAAGTTCGATAACTTATCCATCTCCTTCAGTATAACACCTTCTCAATCAGGCAACCACAACAAAGTCGATAAAAAATCCCAGTCTCTTTCCATGAATAGAGTAAGGGACTGGGATACAAAACTTTAACTTAACGTTAACTTAAAACTGAGCCGGAGTCTGAAGGAGAATCATCTGAGATGATCCCTAACCGTCAGTCACCCATTGGGTCTAGTCATAGTTACCATTGTTCACATTATTTTGTCCATAGACAAAAGCTTCTGTGGGTTCAGTAACGGTAAAGTTATCTAAGTTGGCCTCAAGTCTAGCTTTTTGGCGATCGCTCAGTCCAGGAATGTTCAGAACATCTTCAACCTTCTCATAAGGCCCATTGTTGACAATTTTGGTGGCCAAGACTGGATAAAATCCTTTCAGGTCTAGAAAGGAGCGGACACTTGAGTTATTCAAATCAATGCGATCGCCAATTTCTGCCAGTTTATCATCTGCCTTATTGCGGACATCCGCCTCGGCCAAGATCGGCTGTCCACTCAAAACCTGCAAAGACCCAGCCGTAGCAGGCACTGTATTCAGGGTCATCAGAGTGGCAATCAAAATCACGAAAGCAGAGAACAGGCACAGCAATCGTTTCATGGGTATCATTCCTCCTTTGTTAATCAGTTATTACTAAACCATGACACAGCCATCCTTCCTATTATGGGACTGATTTGGCCCATTGATACCATGCATCAGTGAAATTTAGCCGATTTAAGTAAAAATGCCTGGAGTTGACGAAAGGAACAGCCATAGGTCACCGCCGGATGTTCATACCCTTTCAGTTGCACCATATGTTTTTCAAATAGGTTAGGATTCGTTCCCACACTAAATAGATATTGATAAGTTGTTTTACCTAAAGCAATATCCTTCTGAATTTGCTTCGTACAAGATTCTAGTCGAAAGGCCGCATTCACCGTATCGCCCAAAGCTGTATAATCGGGGCGATCGCCACTTCCCGTATTTCCCACCATTGCATGGCCCGTATTTACCCCGGCCCCAATCCGCATCGGTGACGGTAAAGGATACTCTTGAGCTAACGCCTCAGTCATCTGATGCAATTGATGGAGAGCATAGAGGATTTTCATCACCTCCGTTTGATTCACCCCCTCCGTTCCATGGAACCAAACCGCCATCACCGCATCCCCAATATACTTATCCACCCAGCTATCGTACTTGCGGAGAATCTTGCCCACATTCCGAAACCAATTCCCCATCATCGTCGATAAGGTCACATCATCCATCTGTTGAGTCAGACCCGTAAAATTGCGAATATCCACCACCATCACCGAAATCAACCGCCGCACATGCAAAGCAGCCGTCACATGGGAATTATCCTCCGTCTCTTCCAAGTCCAAAGTTGCGTCTGGAGCCGCCGAAGGATCGTGAAAATGGGCCTCCGTTTGGCCAAACATTAAATGATCCCCATCCTGTAGAGTCACCGGCACATTCACCCGACGGCCATTCACAAACGTTCCGTTACGACTTCCCAGATCGATCAAGTAAACCGATCCCGTATCTGTATGTTGAATCATGGCATGGTTTCGCGAAATCCACGGGTCAGGCAATACCACCGTATTGTCCTGAGTTCGTCCAATTGTCCAACACTGATTCCCCGTTAACGAAAAATGGCGAATTGATGACTGGGTTTTAAGGACAAGATAAGGATGAGTATTTAAGCTCACTGTGGACTGCCTCATTACAGTTATGATGTCCCTAGATGCATCCTGACATAGTTGTTTTTAGGATAAACCAATTCTCTAAAACAAGAGATGCCATACTCCTTATCTTCCTCTTCCCTGTACACTATCGATCATAACCCCTAAATTCCCTAATTTATGTTTGATCCGATACCCAACCCCAATCTTAACGTCCACCAAATTGCCAGAGCGTTCCATCGATGGGGATGGATGGGCTTTTGGGTACAACTCGGTTTAGGCATTATCCCGATTCTGATTTTGCTGTTTGTCTTGTTATTTGATAACACGCCGAATGCTTCACAAGCTGGGAATGCTTGGCTTGGGACAATTTTAGCCTATGGATGTTTATTAACCTTAATTTTTACGATTTATTGGTGTTTTCATTATACTCAACTGTCGGATCGACTCAGCAATCCAGACACTCGCCCTTCCAAAGCAGAAATTAGGCGTAGCTTATGGATTGGCATTTTGGTGAATTTGTGTGGCATGAGCTGTGCCTTAATTGTGGCTCTTTGGCGAGTGGGAACCCTATTATTTCGGATGTTATCCTTACCCCCTGGAGCCTCCACTATTTATACTCCTGTTCCAGGAGCAGCCGTGGTTAATCCTGGCTCGATCATTGTGCCTATGAATATGATTGCCCTGCAAGCGATGATCAATACGATCGCCGCCGAACTGGTTGGCTTAATGGTTACGCTATGGCTACTGTATCGAGTTCTTCAACATACCTCACTCACCGATTCTTAAGTTACTCCTTTGAACTCGATGCCTTGTCTAAGGGGTTTCGCTTTCTAAGGGCATTCCCGGTTCCAAATTCAGATCGGGAGTCGGTATAACCACTCGATCTCCGATTTCTAATCCTGAAAGTACCTCAACCGTGGCCAACCCCTCTAAGCCTAGGGTAACCTCTCGTTTTTGGGCTAATCCCTGCTCATCTTTAACCCAAACAAAGGGGGTTTTACCTGACCTTTGTAGGGCTTCTAAACTGACCCCTACCACATCTTGACGCTGATCGAGGATAATTTCCACATTCACCTGACTTCCAGGAATCAAGGTTCCTGTGGGCTGATCGAGTTGAACGATCGCCGAAACCGTAGCCAGTCCACTCCCCTCACTTTCCGAAGGAGCTGTTGCCTGGGGAGATAAGGCCACCACGTGACCCTCATAAACCGGAGAATCGGGGCCAATAATCGTGATCCGAGCCAGTTGATTCAAGCGCACTTTTGCCGCATTCAGGGTCGATAAACTCAGCCGTACATATTCCTGGGTGGGGTCTCCGAGGGTCAATAAGTCGTGTCCCCGTGCAATCCCCTCACCATTATTCACATTCACCCCTAATATCACCCCATCAAGGGGAGCCATAATCAGAGTATCTTGTAGTTCTTGTTCAATTTTGCGGAGTTCTAGCTCTTGCCGTTGCAGTTGCAGTTGCGTCCTGTTGACATTGAGTTGGGCATTGTGCAGCTCAGAAGTGGCGTTCGCGATCGCCGTTTGCTGTTGATTCGATTTTTGTAATCTGTCCCGTTCTAAGCTTAACGTTTCTGTTTCGACTGTTAATTGGGCATCGCGCACGGCAATTTCGGCATTTCGCACCTCTTGGCGCTGGCTTCGCAATTGATCCCCAGAAATAAATCCCTTCTCTTCTAATTCCAGGATATTCTCTAACTCTTCCTGGGCATCCTCTAAATTCGCTTGTTTTTCCTGTACCTCTTGCCGAGATCGCTCTAGTCTTAACTGTTTTTCTTCCAATTCCAAAGTGTGAATCTGAAGTTGTCGTTGGGCAGTCTCTAATTGCTCTTGGGCGGTTTGTACCCTCTGTTGATGGTGAGCCAATTGAACCATGGTTTCTTCGATCTGAGTCAGTTGCTCTTGCAGACGAGTTTCCCGTTCGGGATTGCGTAGACGAATCACCTCTTCTCCCGCCTGTACCCGTTGACCCACGGTCACTAACACTTGCTCGACGGTGCTATCATTGGGGGCTTTCAGGGTTTGCTGATCGGCTAATTCTAAGATCCCACTTTCATTAATGGTCGTTTTTACTGACTCTAATTCGATCGCCGTCGTGGTCACTTTTACGGGTGCAGGGCTACGTTGAGCCATCCAGGTATAACCCAGAAGGCTAAAAACAGAAATGGTGGCGATCGCCCCCGATCCCATCAACCAGCGAATTCCCTGTTTATGCTGTTGTTTAGCCAAAATTTCCATCATGAATTAAGTATGGTAGATCAATTGGCGATAATGCTCCCTGTCGCCTCAATGTTGGGACTAAGGTGATCTTAGTCCAGTATGACGATCGCCTTGCTTAGTGTATCCAATCTCTGGGGGAAGATGCCAATTGACACAGAGCGGTCAAACCATACTAAGCTGAAAAAAGGAGATCCCCATGCAACTAAACCCCACCTATGCAAATTTATCTGGATTATAGTGCTACTACCCCGACGCGCCCAGAGGCGATCGCAGCGATGCAGGATATTTTGCTCCATCAATGGGGTAATCCGTCGAGTTTACACAGTTGGGGGCAACGGGCGGCAACGGTATTAGAATTAGCCAGAATGCAGGTGGCGGGTTTAATTGGAGCGACTTCTAGCGAGTCGATTGTTTTTACCTCTGGTGGTACAGAGGCGGATAATTTAGCCCTGATGGGGATTGCTCGGCAATACACTCGACCCCAACATTTAATTATTTCTAGTGTGGAGCATTCGGCTGTTGCACAACCGGCCCAATTTTTAGAGCAACAAGGATGGAGAGTCACCCGTTTACCGGTGAATCGCCAGGGACGGGTGAATCCGGCGGATCTAGAGCAGGCTATTGCTGCTGATACGGTGTTAATTTCGATCATTTATGGTCAAAGTGAGGTGGGAACTCTACAACCGATTGAGGAGTTGGGCAAAATTGCTCGGGCCCGTGGCATTGTGTTTCATACGGATGCGGTACAGGTGGCGGGACGGTTGCCGGTAGATGTGGACAGTTTACCTGTGGATTTGCTGTCGTTGTCGAGTCATAAAATTTATGGCCCCCAAGGGGCGGGGGCGTTGTATGTGCGGCCTGGGGTTGAGTTACATCCGTTGATCGGTGGAGGGGGACAAGAGCGGGGACTGCGTTCGGGAACTGAGGCAACCGTGGCGATCGCCGGTTTTGGAGTGGCTGCGGAGTTGGCTATGGAGGAGTTACCGGAGGAACGGCTGCGCTTAAGGGGGTTGCGAGATCGCCTGTTTGAGCAATTAGTCGATATTGAGGGCTTGGTTCCGACGGGCGATCGCCTCCATCGTTTGCCCCATCATGTAAGCTTGTGTTGGCAAGATACCGAGAAGATTACGGGCAAAACTTTGGTAAGACAACTGAATTTAGCCGGAATTGGTATGAGTGCCGGTTCAGCTTGTCATAGTGGGAAGCTCTCTCCCAGTCCGATTTTAAGGGCCATGGGATATTCAGATGAAGAGGCGATCGGCGGGATTCGCTTTACGTTGGGTAAACAAACGACAGCAGCAGATGTGGATTGGACAGCGATGGTGTTCAAGCAAATTCTACACCGCTTACCCTCAGACTCTGCTCGTCTACTGACCCTTTGAGAATGGGTAATAAGCCTATCTCCCTATCTCCCTATTCTCTCATTTCCCCAACCTCAAACCAGCGATCGGTTCCGAATCCTAGGGCACGATTGAGGTTCGGGAGAGTGTTGGCTAATCTGAGGAGCATGTTACGGGCGATCGCCGTTTCAAAGACGGAAGAGAGTACCAGATCCACCGAATGAGCTTGGCAAAAGTCGATTAACCGGGAGGGAAAGCCGAAAATTGCGGGTTTAATCACCATAATTCCCGGCCATCCGGCGTGATAACAGTGTAGGAACTGGTTCCAGGTGGCGATCGACTCATCGAGAGCTAAAGGGGTTTGATACTGTTGAAAGAGGTCTAACATCGCCTCAAATTCAGATTTCCCTAGGGGTTGCTCTAAAAATTCCACCGGCTGACGTTCGCACGCTTGTAACCATTGATGGGTCTCAGTTTCTGTCAGTCCCCCATTGGCATCGAGGCGCAGTTGTACCCCTTCTGGGAGCATCGATAACAGGTCTTGAAACAGGGCTAATTCTTGGGAAATCTCGGCTACTGCTATTTTCCATTTCAGGGTTGGATAGTCTTGATTCCAAATGGGCAATTGGGGGTCGAGGGCGGATTTTCCTGTAGGTAATAATCCACAAATGTTCTTGAAATGGGGGGGATCGTCTAAAGTGTGCAGATCGATTAAAGCTGATTCAAAACCAAATTGACAAGCGGGGAAGCGATCGGGGATTGAGTCAATCTCTTTACGGGAAATCTCACCCCTCAAGGACTGACAAAATTGTAAGGCTTCTGTTAAGTGTTCTGAACCAAACTCAGGTAAGGGGGCAATTTCTCCCCAGCCACACTCTCTAGCGTCTGATGCTGCCATCGGATGCAACTGAATCCAAATTCCTTGGCGATCGCGCCACAGTCCATGATGGGTCTGCAAGGGCTGCTTAAATGGACGGCTATACGGCTTGATCGTTACCCGATATCGATCGTTAGTTTGAGAATTGTGAAAATTGATCCCCATATTAAAAGAGTATTGTTATAATATATATAAAGTTGTTTTTCCTGTAATCCTAGCTTAATAATAAATGTTTTTTATCAAAATAGTAGAAATCCCGATGGAAAATTTTTCCGGAAAGTGATACCATAAGATAAAAGAGAGAACAACAATCAGTTAGTCAGGAATAAAACGCATCATTCATCATTTTATTCCCTTTAGTTTCGGTAAAACTGCTATGAGAGAATTATCCTATTTCACCCCGACACCTGTGGCTTCTGCGGGTGTACCAGATCTGCAAGCTGAACACAATGCCTTAGAGACGATGACTTCTGTTGATTGGGGCTGGCTTGGATGGGTCAAAAGTCTAATTTTTCTGCTCCTATTGGGAGTAACGACTGTGGGAGTTCTGTTCTTAGCATTGGGGATTGTTTCTCCTGTAGAACAGGCTTTAGAGGCGGACTCAGAGCGGTGAGGATATCAACAATCGTCTTTAGCTCAACCTCAATGTTCAAGATTTGTATGCAATATGGCTAAATTAATCCTAATCAAAGTAGGGGCAATCTATTTGCCCCTACTTTGGCTCTGTGGAGAGTCTCTAGTAGAAGCTGAAGCAACTTTTAAGGCTGTGGGTGCGTCAACTCTATTTGTGTGACGATGAATGAGCATCATGTTAAACCTTATGAAGCGATCGCAGTTTCGGCGATGGATCTATCCCCTCATTTCCCTGTGGGTTGCCCTCGGACTTTGGGTGGGCAGTCCCCAAGTGAGCCAAGGGTTTTCGATTTGGGATATTTTGCCAGATGTGATTCAATATGTGCAATTGGCGAGTTTAGGCGATCGCCAAGAAATGGCCCTAGGCAAACAAATCAACCAGCAACTGATCAGCCAGGAAGTAAGAATTGATGACGATCCAGAATTAACGGATTACATCGATCGCATCGGTCAACGACTGGCACAAGAAAGTTATCGTCCCCCCACCTCTGATTATCAGTACACATTCCAAGTCGTTGATGATGATTCCGTGAATGCCTTTGCTACCCTCGGTGGCTTTGTCTATATCCACACCGGACTGATTAAAGAAGCTGAAAACGAAGCCGAACTCGCCAGCGTCGTCGGCCATGAAATTGCCCATATTGCCGAACGTCATGCCATTAATCAGATGCGTCGGATGGCTTTAACCAATGGGTTAGCCACTGCTGCGGGAGTCGATGAAAGCCAAATTGTACAAATCGGTGTAGAAATTGCCCTACGTTTACCCCATTCTAGGGAAGCCGAATATGAAGCGGATCAGGTAGGACTGAACATGATGACAGCGGCCGGCTATGCCCAAATCGGTATGGTAGACTTCATGAAAAAATTAGTGCGATCGCGCTCTATGCCCACATTTCTCAGCACCCATCCCCATACTAAAGATCGCATTCAGGCTTTAGAGCAGGCGATCGATCCCGAATTTGCCACCATCGGTGACGGCCTCGATGCCAATCATTATCAACGTCAGATTGCTTCCTTGAATAGGGAAAGTGGCGATAATTCTTCATCCGATGAAACCGATGAAGGCTTTTGGCCCTTGTAATTATCTATTCCCCATTCCCCATTCCCCATTCCCTATCCCCCATTCCCCATTCAGTGCGGTTAACCGAAACAGCCAATCGACTGAAAAAATCGCTAATCTAATAACAGATAATATGAATCTAAACAGTCAGCATTGACTTAACCTGATATCGCCAGAGTGTAACCCATGACCAATTCCCATCCATCCGATAAGCCTGTCACTCCAGCCCCCTGGAAACAACCCCTGATCTATATCACCCTGATGCTCTTTGGCAGTACCCTAACCTTAGCAGGGACTCAGGTTTTATCGCGATCGCCCCATTCATCTCCTGCGACTCAACAAGCTTCTAATACCATCTCGGCGCTCCCTTCAACTCCAACTGCGCCCCTAGTCCCCTCCAGTGAGGGGAGTTTTGTCAGTCAGGTGGTGCAAAATGTGGGGCCGGCTGTGGTTCGCATTGATGCTTCCCGAATTGTCACCCAACAAGTGCCAGATGTGTTCAACGATCCCTTTTTCCGGCGCTTCTTTGGTGGCGCTACCCCCATGCCCCAAGAGCGAGAAGTTAAGGGGTCGGGTTCTGGATTTATCATTAATAAAGAGGGTGTAATTTTAACCAATGCCCATGTCATTGAGGGCACAGATACCGTAGATGTGACCCTGAAAGATGGCCGCACGTTAGAAGGAAAAGTTTTAGGCACAGATCCGGTAACCGATGTGGCAGTGGTTAAGATTGACGGGGAAAATCTGCCCACGGTAAGATTGGGAAATTCCGATACCTTACAACCGGGTGAATGGGCGATCGCTATTGGCAACCCCCTCGGTTTAGACAACACTGTTACCGTAGGCATTATCAGCGCCACCGGTCGCTCTAGCGCCCAAGTAGGGATTCCCGATAAACGAGTCAGCTTTATTCAAACCGATGCCGCTATTAACCCCGGTAATTCCGGCGGCCCCCTCCTCAACCAAAATGGGGAAGTGATTGGCATCAATACCGCTATCATTCAAGGGGCCCAAGGTTTAGGCTTTTCTATTCCCATCAATACAGCCCAAAATATTGCCGATCAACTCGTCACCAAAGGACAAGTAGACCATCCATTCCTCGGCATTCAGATGGTCACCTTAACCTCCGATCTACAGAAAGATATTAATCAAAATCCCAACAGTGGCTTTAATCTCTCCGCAGATCAGGGCGTTTTAATTGTGCAAGTGATGCCCCAATCTCCAGCGGCCCAAGCTGGACTTCGGGCTGGAGATGTGATTATCGAGATTGATGGCAAACCGATGAAAGAAGCCACAGAAATTCAAGAAGCAGTACAAAATACCCAGGTGGGTAGTCCTTTGAAGGTATTAATTCGTCGGGGAGACCAGTCCTTGCCGTTAACTGTTCGTCCAGGAGTCTTTCCCACTCAGTAATTTTTCAAGAGCCTAGGATCAAATATCTATTAACCTCTCCCCCAAAGTATTTACTTATTGGGGGTATTTTTAATGTTTATTTAATGGATAAGATCGCTCCTGACGCTCATAATTCACTCATAGCAAAGCCAACTTTCTGTATAACTGTAACTGGTTATTATTACCCATTACCCATTACCCATTACCCATTACCCATTAACTATTACCCATTAACTATATAGATCGCCAATTTTCCCTATTGTCTCCAACCTAAGCTATGCAACTGATTAATCAGATTACGTTTAAGAACCTGCGAGGTGACCTCTTTGGCGGGATTACGGCCGCCATTGTTGCCCTTCCTCTGGCTCTAGCCTTTGGGGTCTCCTCTGGTGCAGGGGCGATCGCCGGTCTCTATGGTGCAGTTTGCATCGGCCTGTTGGCAGCCCTGTGTGGGGGGACTCCCTCACAAATTTCGGGCCCCACGGGGCCAATGACCGTAGTCATGGCCAGTGTATTTACAGCACTGATTGCCAAATATCCAGACACCGGTCTAGCCATGAGCTTTACCGTCATTATGCTCGGTGGAGCCTTACAAATCCTGTTTGGAGTGCTGAAACTGGGACAATATATCACCTTGATTCCCTACACGGTGATCTCTGGCTTCATGTCTGGTATTGGGGTAATCATTATCCTGATTGAAGTCGGCCCCCTATTGGGTCATCCCAATTCAGCCAACGTGATTGAAGCGGTGGAAAACTTTGGGTATTTCTTCCAAAATGCCGATCCAGAAGCCACAGGGTTAGGATTACTCACCTTGGCGATCGTATTTTTAAATCCTAAGCGAGTTAATCGAGTCATTCCCTCTCCCCTACTCGCCTTAATTGTGTGTACTTCAGTGTCCCTCTTTTTCCCAGAAGGAACTCAGATTCCTCGTATTGGCGAAATTCCGAGCGGACTACCTAGCCTTCATTTTCCCCACTTTCGCTTGCAAGACTTAAAGGATATGGTGGGTTATGGGCTAATTTTAGCCACACTCGGATCGATTGATTCTTTGCTCACTTCTTTGGTAGCCGATAATATTACCCGTACTGAACATGATTCCGATCGCGAGTTAATCGGTCAAGGGATTGGCAACATGGCCTCCGGATTTTTGGGGGGTTTACCCGGTGCTGGGGCTACTATGCGAACCGTGATTAATGTACAAGCGGGAGGAAAAACCCCCCTTTCTGGCATTATCCATGGGTTAGTGTTAATGGTGATTTTGTTTGGTGCAGGGCCCTTAACCGCAACGATTCCCCATACAGTCTTGGCAGGAATTTTAATTAAGGTGGGCATTGACATTATTGATTGGAGTTTTCTCAAACGGGCCCATAAATTATCGGTTAAAGCCACGGGTTTAATGTATATCGTGCTGTTTCTAACAGTCTTTGTCGATCTGATTACGGCCGTAGCAGTCGGGGTATTTGTCGCTAATCTATTAACGGTGAAAAAGTTAAGCGATTTGCAACAACAGGATGTGCAAGCTACTACCGGACATCATGGCAATCATCATTTACCATTAACGGAGTGGGAACGGAAAGTATTACAGGATGCACAGGGCAGAATTCTGTTATTGCGTTTAGGGGGGCCGATGAGTTTTGGGGCGGCTAAGTCCATTTCCCAACGAATGGGAATGGTAGAAGACTATGATGTATTAATTTTGGATCTAGAGGATGTGCCGTTGTTAGGAGTTACCGCTTCTTTGGCGATCGAAAATATGGTCAATGAGACTTTAAATCAACGCCGTTGGGTGTTTGTGGTAGGCGCGACAGGAGATGTGAAACAACGGCTACAACGCTTGAAGTTACTGGAGCGAATTCCGGCTGAACATCAACCAGAAACCCGTGGAAAAGCTCTAGAACAAGCAATGGGTTTACTGGGGCAGTTACAGGTTCACGAAGTGATTACCGGTTCAAGTGTGGGTGAGAGAATGAACGAAAATATCAACTTGTCCTAGAAGATTTCAAAAGAAGCAGTAAGGTGGGCAGGAACAGGGCACAATATAGCGCGTAGCGCTGTATCACCTTTGTTCTAAATCGGTAATGACTTTTTCGAGATACCATTCTTGAGCCATTCCGGGATAGTCTTGTTTGGCTTGATCGATCAACCGTTGGGCGATTTCCCAATGTCCTCCGACGAGGCGTAAAAGTCGCTGACGTAATAGGGATTCGAGTTGAATGGTGTTACTTTGGGGGACGGCTTTTTGCAGTTTCTTCAATTGGGAGATCGCCTGATTGTAGTCTGACCATTTTTCTTGTTCACAAAATTTACTGGCTGCCCGTTGATAGTCCTCAATGGCTTCTTTCATTTCTTCTAAGCAAGCATGGGTAAGACCTCGGCTATAATAGGCTGTGCCATTGTTGGGGTCAAGTTTGAGGGCAGTGGTATAGTCTTGGATGGCTTGGGCGTAGTTACTGGTGAGGCGATAAGCGTCTCCTCTGGCGAGGTAAATGAGGGGATCGTTGCTTTCATTATTTAAGGCTTGATTAAAGTCTTCAATGGCTCCTAAATGATCGCTAATTTGGGCACGCGCTCTGCCTCGGTTGCGGTAAATAATAGGGTCTTTGAAGTTTAGGGAAAGAGCGCGGTTAAAATCAGATATGGCGTTTTGATAGTTGCCTAGTTGACACTCAATAATTCCACGACAACCATAGGCGCGAGCGTCATTTGGATCGGTTTTTAAGATCCAGTTTAATTCTTCTTTGGCTTCTTGGGGTTTTCCCTGTTGGGCTTTGTTAATTAGGTTTTGGTAAAAGTCAGATTGAGTAATTAAAGATGGCGATGGGGTGGTAGGTTTTGGGGTGTGGTCTTTGGGTTTGAGTTGTTGAATTAGATCGAGACAACGACTGGCGTTTTCTTTGTCTTTTTGGTCTAAATACAGGTGGGCGGCTTGTTTGAAGTTGGCGATCGCACTTTGCAGGTTACCCCGTTTGCGCTCTACAGTGCCTCGCAGTTGATAGGCAGCCGCAAATTCGGGTTTGAGCTGAATCACCCAATTGATGTCTTCTAGGGTTCCAGGGAGGTTTTTGAGGCTGATTCGGGCTAGGGCGCGGGCATAGTAGGCTTGACTATGGTAGCGATCGCGCTCTAGAGCTTGGCTATAATCGGAGATAGCTGGATAGATTTGCCCCAGGTCGAAGTAGGCTAAACCCCTTTGGTAGTAAGGATCAGACCAATCTGGATTGAGAGCGATCACTTCAGTGAAAGCGGCGATCGCTCCCTCATAATCTTTTTGACTCGCTTTTTTGATCCCGTCTTGATATAACTGCTGTTCAATCACGATTTTTTACCAACAGATTGCAAAATTTGTCAATGACGAAACACACAACTTTATTAATCTAATAATCTAATTAAGACAAAATTCACTATAAGTATTCTAATTCTACATGACATTGCGTTAGCCAAGGCATCCGTTTACTTGAGGGGTAAAGTAATCGTAAAGACCGAGCCACAATCAAACTCCGTCGCGCTCCCTGAATGGCAACTAATTTTACCCCCATGCTTTTCTTCCACAATCTGCCGACTAATCGATAGCCCTAAACCCGTGCCATGTCCAGAGGCTTTGGTCGTATAGAGATGGTCGAAGATTTTACTTTGGATGTCTTCAGGAATCCCTTTACCATTATCGGCAATGCTAATGATCGCTTCCGTTTGGGCAGGGGACAATTCAGTTTTGATGGTAATTTGGTTGGGATGGGCTTCAATCTCCTGGAAACTGCGCCCCTGATTTGACTCGTCTAAGGCATCAATGGCATTAGCCAGCAAATTCATAAACACCTGGTTCAGTTGCCCCGGATAGCAGGGAATTTCGGGGATCTCTCCATATTCTTTGATGATGGCGATCGCCGGGCGCTCCTCCGTCGCTTTTAATCGATGTTTGAGAATCAGCAGCGTGCTATCAATCCCCTCATGAATATTACTGTTCACCTTACTGGTTGTATCCGATCGCGAAAATGTCCGCAAAGACTGACTAATATTCCGAATCCGATCCGTCCCTTCGTGCATCGACGAAATTAAATCCGGCAAATCCTTGAGCAAAAAATCCAGTTCGATATCTTCATAATGATCCTGAATTTCGGGATCGGGTTCCGGATAATGGGTTTGATACAAGCTCAGATGTTCAATAATATCCTGAATATACTCCTGTGCATGGCTTAAATTTCCCATAATAAATCCCACCGGATTATTGATTTCATGGGCTACACCCGCCACCAATTGACCCAACGTAGACATTTTCTCATTTTGTACCAACTGCACCTGAGTATCTTGTAAATCCGTCATTGCCTGTTGCAACTCAGCCGTGCGATCGCTCACCCGTTGTTCTAATTCTTGAGTCAAGGCTTGTAAGGCTGCCTCAGCTCGATTCTTTTCTTCTATTTCTTGCTTAAGAATCTGGTTTTGTTTCGCTAACTTTTTAGCCATCTTTCTCAGCCTCAAATGTAGCCTAACCCTAGCGAGAACCTCTTCTTGGGAAAAGGGCTTAGTAATATAATCGACTGCCCCCAATTCCAGACCTTTAACTTTATCCACGGTGTCAGATAAAGCCGTCATGAAAATAATCGGAATTTCTTCAGTATCTGGATTCGACTTCAGACGTTTGCAAGCTTCAAATCCATCAATTCCTGGCATCATCACATCTAACAAGATTAAATCCGGAGGAGCATAGTTGACCTTTTCTAAAGCACTTTCTCCGTCTCTAGCTACCCTCACTTCA
Organism: Roseofilum capinflatum BLCC-M114; assembly: GCF_030068505.1. NCBI lineage: Bacteria > Bacillati > Cyanobacteriota > Cyanophyceae > Desertifilales > Desertifilaceae > Roseofilum > Roseofilum capinflatum. The sequence continues at coordinate 18,002 of NZ_JAQOSO010000074.1, read as the reverse complement.
AATCCAGATTCATCCAAAAAATCGGATAAGACTGCTAAGTTGTTGGGATTATCATCAACAATTAAAATAACATTCGATTCAGGATCGCTATAGCTCATGGTTTTCTCCTCTGAGGCTCTGATAATGAGTTTCAATTAATTCCAGCAGTTCTTTTTCCTTAAAACTTTTTGCCAGTCGATTCACTTGCTCGGAGAATGGACTAAGATTTGGATCGGCTTCGGCCAGTGAGTTGACTTTCTTTTGGATTTTTTTCAAATTTCCTTCCATTGCCAAGCGATATAATTCAGCCAAGTTTTCCCGATCGGGGACTAACAGAGTTTCAGAAGCATCCGAAGCAATAGGAACGGCCAGATTTTCTACTGATGACTGTTGTGTAATCCATTGCAGATTTAAGCAAATTTGAATTTGTTCTAGGAGACGATTCGTATCTAATGGTTTGGGTAAAAATGCATTGGCTCCCACTTCTAAAGAGCGGTTGCGATCGGCTTCAAAAACGCGCCCAGAAGAAACAATAATGGGTAAATGTTGCCACTCTTGATGGGATCTCACAGCTTTGATTAACTCAATACCATCCATGATCGGCATTTCTAAATCTGTAATGATCAAATCTGGGGTAAATACAGGCAGTAAGTCTAGAGCTTCTTGACCCTGATTGGCTTGTGCGACTGTAAATCCCATCGGTTCTAGAAGATTTTTAATGATGGATGGATTTTCCCAATGATCGTCAACAACCATGATTTTTGCACTTTCTAGTCCTTCAAAGCCAATGATTTCTTCAGTGGGCAGAGTCATTGTTTCTTCTTGGTATTGTAACACCTCTGGTAACTCTAAATCAAAAAAGAATAAACTCCCTTGACCGACTTCACTCTCTACTTGAATTTCACTGCCCATCATAGCCACAATTTTTTGACTAATGGCTAATCCTAAACCTGTTCCAGCCGCCTGTCTAGAAACTTCTCCTACTTGTTCAAAGGGAAGGAAAATTGCATCGAGTTTTTCTGAGGGAATACCGATGCCACTATCTTGAATTTTAAAGCGAATTTTATGAAGGGTCTGCTCTCCTTGCTGGATCTTTTCTATACTTTTTATTTCAAATGAGACTTCTCCTGTATCCGTAAACTTAATCCCATTGCCCAATAAATTAATTAAAACTTGCCGAATACGTTTTTCATCTCCATGGATGCTATTGGGTAAATCGGGATCGGGAATATAGTTGAAGTGAATTCCTTTTTGATCGGCCCGAATTCGACAAATTTCAGCGACTCCTTCTAGAAATGTCCTAAAATTCATGTCAGAGGGATGAATTTCTAGTTTTCTAGCTTCAATTTTAGACAGATCTAAAATATCATTAATCAGGGTAAGTAAGTGTGTTGCACATTGATGAATAATTGCAATTCCATCTTGTTCTTTTTCAGGGATGTTTTGGGATCGTTTGAGGATTTGAGTATATCCGAGAATTCCATTTAGGGGGGTGCGTAACTCATGGCTCATGTTGGCTAAAAATTCGCTTTTGGCCGAGTTGGCAGCATCGGCGGCTTCTTTGGCTTCTTTGAGTTCAAATGTCCGCAATTCTACCCGAATTTCTAGTTCTTCATAGGAGCGCTGAAACCGAGCTGCCATTTGATTAAAGGAGCGGGATAAAATTTCCAGTTCATAAATTTTAGGTAACCGTGATTCTTGCCAATCGAGGGTTTGATCTAAGTTCCCGGCAGAAATGGACTCTAAGGCTTGAATTAATTTGAGAATGGGTTTAGAGATCCAACGAGCTGTAACTAATCCTAAAATAGCGGCCACTAGCAGAGCAACAAAACAGAGTAAAATGGTATTGCGGATATTTTCATAGATGACCCCCATAAAGTCTGAATCGGGGATGATTACGACAATAAACCAATCGAGTCCTTGGTTTTGCTCGATGGGAGTCACTTGGACAAAGTGCCGTTGATGTTTAAATAAAAAACTGAGTTGCTGAGATTGATTGAGGCTTTCAATATTCCCAAATTCAGAGTGTAGGGATTGGGTGGTTAATCGAATTAGAGCATTGGGACTCTGTTGTGCGGGAATGGGAAAGGGGGTTTCGGTAGGATTTTGGGGCGATCGCTCTGATAAGGAGCTGGCAATTAAATAGCCTTGACTATCCATAATAAAGGTTTGTCCCGATCGCCCAATTTGTAGCCCTTGTAAAAACTCGCTAATTCGAGATAGACTCAGACTCGTTTTTAGAACGGCTGTAATTTCCCGATCCCGGAGATCTAAAGGCTCACTAGCATTGAGGATTAATTCTGGGGACTGACTGGGATCGAACGTTTGCTGCTGTGTCCAAACCAGAGTGTCCTTTTTAAGTGCTTCTTGATACCATTCTGACTGACGAGGATCGCCGGAAGATGACAGAGTGGAGGACTGCTGAGGATTTCCTTGGGAATCTAGAGTATAAAGTATTAAGGATTCGGGAGTATTGGGATCGCTGACGATCCACTGAAACCCTGGTGGAGTAAAGGTCTGTTGAACGGCTTGAAAAGAACCACCGGGAGTCAAAAATCCAATTTGAGCGATATTAGGAAACAGTTGAATTTGCTGCCATAAATGAGTCCGAACCGCATCTCGATCGCCAAGGGCTAATTGATCGCTGGCGATCGCCTGTGCATTAATCTGATTAATCAGAGCAGGCGTTTGCAGATAAGTGTCCAAATGTTGCTCAATGCGAGCAGTCAGTTCATTTCGCAGTTGCGTCGTCACCTGTTCTACCGCCGTTTGACCATTACGCAGAGAAAACCAACCGGTTAAACCCACTGCGGCGAAAATCTGGATCAGAAACGGAACAATCAGAACCCAACCAAGCGGTACTTGTTTAGATTCTGGAAATAAAGGATTTTTTAGTTTCCCTGCCATGAGCGGGTGTGAAGGGGATAAAACAAAAGGGTGGGTTGATGGTATGCATAAAGATTTAATCCTCAATACTACCATAGAGAAAAAGGGGAGGGGATAGTGTTCGAGGTGAACAGTCTGAAATCAAGATCCCCTTTCTCATCTCCTGACCCTGCTGTTCCCATTAGGCGTTAGCCTGATTACGAGCCTTCCAAGCCAATTCCAGCAATTTATTCCAGCGCTTTTGTAATTGTTTGGGAGTACAGCCGATCGCAGTAGCAATTTCAGCATCCTCAACTCCAGCTTGCTTGAGTTGGAACAGTTGCTGCTGCTCAGGAGCCAATTGATTAAAGAAATCTTCCCATTGAGCTGGAGCCATCCCCAGATTTTGATCGAGATCCGCTCCCAGCCATTGGTGAACCAAATGCCAGTTATGGAAGCGGGAAAATTTCTCTACATGGTACTTAAACCGTTGTTGGAGATAGTCCCGTTCGCGAGGGGTTAAGCCCAAAGTTTCATCAATTTCGGTAGCAGAAAAATCTTGCAGTTTGAGATTCAGGTAATCGATACAATCAAATTGTTCCTGAGATTGGAGATATTCAGTTAATTCCCGAATCACGCGATCGCGCAGTACCGACTCCGAAGGATCGATCGCACCAGCCACCATTTTCTCCCGAATTTGATGCAGAGCAGGATCGCGGCTGTACATTTGCGCTTCTTCCGTCTTACCCGATTCTACGGCCATTTCCATATCCACGGACATCTCTTGGGGCTGACGGCGAGAAAACCCTTGCGCTCTGAGGACAATTAACCGTTGGGAAATACCACCAGGTAAATGAATGCGTCGTTTGGCATATTGTTCCGTAAACCCCATATACTCAGCTAACTCTAAGCGGGTGCGGGGGCTATAATTTTCCGCCACATCATTTTCCCGCCGGAACGCTTTCAGCGTTTCCACATAAAACCCTTGCATGAAGTCTTCAATCAAACTATAGCGAGCCTTAAATCCTAAGCGAGCGCTACTTTTAGCCACATGGCGATAAACCATCACACTCAGATTACTATGGAGTTCACTGCGCCCCTGACGGGAGCCGAGTTTATAGTATTGTAGGCATTTCTCAATCCGGTTATGGGCTAGAGTCCGTTGCCAAGATTCGATAATTCCTGATTTTTGAATGCGATCGCTCTTTTGGCAAATGCGTTCCACTTCCCGCGCCATCCGTTCAGCTACCCCATGAATGGAGCGACAGTTAATCTGCATTGCACTGCGAAGCTCTCTGCTAATCAACTCTCGTAGAGCCTCTACATCCATCACCGGCTCAGAAGACTCCGGAAGTTGGGCGCTTGCAGTTGCACAAGAGTTAACAGGTGTTAAAGAAGGGTTGGATTTAAGGGTAACAGAAGGGCTGGACTTAGTATTCATAATTTCAATCTCCTTTGGGTTGAATGCACTCCAGTGATGACACCGTTTCGGGTGGAATCCTTCGCGCTGTCTATACTCTGACTGTAGGTGTCCCTCAGAAAATAAAGGGGTGCTGCTGTGGCACTCTTTGATCAGGCAGATCCACCCCACAACAAGAGCGCAGGGGAAGACTTGGCGATCGCACCCCAAGGGGCGATCGGCCAAACCGTTGTCAACGCTAGACTTTAAGCCATTTTCAATTCCCTAATTCGGGGGTAGAGCAGCAAACCCCCTAGAGAATGCCTCAGTAGACAATTGCAGGAGTGGCTAAAAAAACTCGTGTGGGGTAGATGCCTCTGAGATTCCCTGATTCCTACACTCTAGGAAGACCATCCAACCCTAGGGGTGATGATCTTCTAGACTAAGAAGCCTCGGACACCCAATCCGATGCTGCTTCCCATCCCAGACCTTCACGTACCACTTTTGGTTCCATTGACGTTAAATCCAAAACGGTGGAAACGTCTGACTGGACGGGTAAACCATCATCAATAATGATATCGACTAGCTTATCCAAACGGTCAAATAGTTCTTGGGTTGAGGTATATTCAGGAGCGCTGGGACTAGCCGACATTTCCTCATCCCCCACTAAGTGCGCGGAGGTGGAGATCAGAGGATTCTCTAAGGCTTCCAACAGACCTAAGCAGATGGGATTATTGGGGACTCGAATCCCGGTTGTTCGGCGTTTGGGAGACATCACCAACCGGGGAACCGCCTTGGTTGCTGGGAGCAAGAAAGTATAGGGGCCAGGAATTAAACGCTTCATAATTCGATAGGCCACATCGCTGACGATGGCATAGCTGGCCACATTGGACAGGGAGGAACAGAGGAAGGTTAACGGTTTATCATTAGAGAGTTGTTTAATCCGTCTAACGCGCTCAATACCTGATTTAACACTCAGATCGCAGCCGATCGCATATACGGTATCGGTAGGATATAACATCACCGCTCCATCTTGAAGAGCCTCTTTGATCTCTTGGAGGGTTCGCTGTTGCGGTGTTTCTGGATGCAGGGTATACAGAATTGCCATAAGTTGGGGGTAGATGAATGAATAAAATAGGGTATCTCGATTGTCCCACCGGTTTAGCCGGTGATATGTGTTTGGGAGCTTTGGTGGATGGAGGAGTTCCTCTAGAATACCTGCAAGAGCAATTAAAATCCTTACAAATAGAGGATGAGTATCAGTTACGCCAGGAAACGGTCACCCATCACGGCCAAGTCGGCACTAAAGTGCATGTGGATCTGAGTCACTCCCCTCACGATCATCACGATCATCACCATCAGGATCATCACCACGGAAGCCGCCATTTACCGGAAATTGTGGACATGATTCAGGGGGCGAAATTTCCGCCACGGGTGGAAGAGCGTAGTTTAGCTATTTTTCACCGTTTGGCCTTAGCGGAGGCGGCAGTTCATGGCATTGAACCGGAGCGGGTGCATTTCCATGAGGTGGGGGCGACCGATGCTTTGGTGGATATTGTGGGCACTTGTTTGGGGTTGGAGTGGTTAGGGATCGATCGCCTATTTTGTTCGGCTTTGCCCACGGGAGGAGGTACAGTCAAGGCGGCCCATGGGATTTTACCGGTTCCTGCGCCAGCCGTGCTGAAGTTGTGGGAAATGGCCCAGGTTCCGGTGTACAGTAATGGCATTGAGCGGGAGTTGGTGACCCCTACGGGGGCGGCGATCGCCACTACATTAGCCACAAGTTTCGGTTCAGTTCCCTCCATGAGGTTAGAGAAGGTGGGACTAGGAGCAGGATCGGCCCAGTTACCCCTACCCAATTTGCTGCGCTTGTGGGTGGGTTCCCCAACCGAACAACAGGGTTTAGAACAGATCGCGGTGCTGGAAACTCAGATCGATGACCTCAGTCCCCAGGCGATCGCTTATTGTGGCGATCGACTCTTTACTGCCGGAGCCTTAGATGTATTTACCCAACCCATCACCATGAAAAAATCCCGCCTAGGGATACTCTTAACCGTCATTTGTCCACCCGCTCAAATTACCGCCTGTGAAACCGTATTATTTAGCGAAACCACTACATTAGGCATTCGCCGCACTCTCCAAGAGCGTTCTATTTTACGTCGAGAACTGCGATCTCTAGAAACGCCCTATGGTTCCGTTCAGGTTAAATTAGCGTGGCAAGGGGAACAACTCTCCAATCTACAACCCGAATATGAAGACTGCGCCCAACTTGCCCGCCAACACAACTTACCCTGGCGACAAATTTATCAAACTGCCCTAGAATTAGCGCGAGCCACTTACAGCGCTTTGCGCTGTTAAGGAATGAGGAATGAGTAAGAATTAATGGGTCAACGGGCAAACTGTTTTTTCCTGAAACACTCCTTACTCATTACTCCTCTTCCTCCAAAAAATCCTCCTGATGTTCATGGAGAAAATCCACAGGTTTATCCATATGTAATTGTGAAAAAATCTGATATTTATCTAAATTTGATGCAGACTGACTACCCAAGCTTTTTTGGTCAATGCGAACCAAGTTGTACTGAACATTATCCGCATAAATCGCAAAAGCAATGTTCAACACTTCCATAAAATTAATCAGCCACTTACATTCATTTTCTGGATAATCTTTGTAGTAATGAATTAAATCCGCAATTCTGGCTTCCAGGTGAACTCTAGTCGGTTTACTGATCAAAATCAACTTCAGCATCATGGTGACTAACGTCAGAGGATTATTTTGAGCCACCCACAGCACAAATAAATTTGAGGGAGTTTTCCGATCTTCCGTGGTCAGATATTCAACAACGCGGTTACAAGTTCTCAGCAGTAGAGCTTTATTGACCGGCAGATCGTCATAGTCAGTATAGAGATGATCTAACTGAACCGATAATTTGTTTTCGATTAAATGGATAAAGGCCGTATCATCTACAGAAAACACCAAATAACGCTGGAGAGCCTGCTTAAATTCTTGATAACTAATATCCTGAGTTTGTTGCAGGAAAATATTAGCTAAATTTAGATAATTGTATGGCCCGCGTCTAAGAAGAATAGTTTTAATTAGATGTAATACCTCGTCCCCTAACTGGGTGGGATTTTGAGGCGGTTCACTGTCCTGTTTATGGGTAAGCTGAGACCGGGTAGTGTACATCGCTAAATCAAATTTAAACTTTTCTTTGAGTTCACGGGATCTCACTTTTGCGGCTTGCCGTTGTTCAGCAGAGTTCTTGATATTAATATATTGGGGAACTAACAGATAGGAGGTGTAGCGATTACTCCAATTCTGCTCTTCTACACCGAACTTAGCACAAAAGAGTTTGATTTCTTCATAGTCGCTGCTCTTGACAAAATTGAGCGTCCACTTCCTCAATCTCTTGATGGGTGTAGAATGGCTAGGACGACCAATTGTTTGATCGTCAAAACTGTTGACTAAATCCTGAACTGCCTCATGATGTCTACTGGCTTCCCAGTTATTAATTAAGATATAACAACACCGTTTTAAGGTATGGGTAAACTCTTCTTCTTGATTGGCAAAGACAAGATTAAACAAGGCTTGATTAACAGCTTTATTGCTAACTTCTAGGTGAGCAATAAATAACTGCCTAAATTCTTTCAGAACTTGTTCTGGACTTTCTTGTTTGACAATCGATAAGAAATAACGATAAATTGTTTCTTGGTATTGACCAAGATTTTTCTTGAGTTCTTTTATCTTGAAACCAGAAGGTGGATAATTTTCATCCATTAAACTAGGTCCCATCTTAGTTGCCCCTTTTTGGATTGTTCCGCACCCCAAGCCCTAAAGCATACCTCATTGCATGGAAATCTTGCCATACTAAAGAAATACTTTGTTTCTCATGAATACGTTTAAACCGTATATTGAATGAGAAGACTCCTATGATTTATATTACTTATTAGGTTAACCTATTTCCGGCTCAATTGGGTGTAATTGGGATGGGTTTATCCGGTTACCTCTTGAGGTTAAATATTAGCCCAAGCCGGTCTCTTTCGGGATAAAGAGCCAACTGGTTAGGTGTTTCTGGTGCGGACAAAGGACTCTAACCCAATTTCCGGACACCAGCTAAGACTAATTTTGGGGGCAAAAGCCTTATGGAATCTGCCATACAGCACCTGGACTAAACAATAGGTCGAGGTGCGAAAATTGCGCCTTACGACCCCTACCATTTCCTGATGCTGGTTGGAGGTTGCAGATTGAGACTGTCCTCTCCGCGTCTGGGCTGTTAGGGTCGGTTTAGGTTCAAATAACGAGCACGGAGGGATTTGAACCCCCGACACCCAGAACCGGAATCTGGTGCTCTATCCACTGAGCTACGTGCCCTTAACCTAAAGCATCATAACACAAAACATGCCTGAATTCCAACCCATTCTCAACTGGCAAGAATTTTAAGGTTTAATTTCTAATTGGTAATAAACCCCTGCTGTATCCTTAAACATGGCGCATCAATCATGGAACAAGTAGATTATGGCTCCTCTCGCCCTTCTTAGCACATCGGATAAAACGGGACTGGTGGATCTGGCCCGGAGTTTGGTGGAAGAATTTGGATTTGATTTAGTCAGTAGTGGAGGGACAGCGAAAACCCTACAAGAGTCTGGCTTAACGGTAACTAAGGTTTCTGACTATACGGGATCGCCGGAAATTTTAGGCGGCCGGGTGAAAACGCTTCATCCTCGCATTCATGGGGGAATTTTAGCGCGGCGAAATCTCCATAGTGACGTTCAGGAGTTGGCGGATAATGAGATTCGCCCGATTGATTTGGTGGTGGTGAATTTATACCCGTTTGAACAGACGATCGCCAAACCGGATGTGAGTTTAGAAGAGGCGATCGAAAATATCGATATTGGCGGCCCCACGCTCCTGCGAGCTTCGGCTAAAAATTATGCCCATTTAACTGTCCTCTGCGATCCGAGTGATTATGATGCTTATTTGACAGAACTGCGTCAGCAAGGGGGCAAAGCCTCCGCAGAATTTCGTAAAGAACGGGCGATTAAAGCCTTTGCCCATACTGGGGCTTATGACCGAGCCATTACTGCCTATTTAACCGGTCAGCAAGAGGAACTTCTTCCCCCTGAATTTAGCCTATCGGGCCAGAAGCGGCAAACCATGCGCTATGGGGAAAATCCCCACCAGAGCGCGGCTTGGTATCAGACAGGGACGGGAAAAGAGGGATGGTCTGGAGCCACCCAATTGCAAGGTAAGGAACTGAGCTATAACAATTTGGTGGATTTGGAAGCGGCGCGGCAAATTATTACCGAGTTTACGGATCAGCCAGCCGTGGCTATTTTGAAACATACGAATCCCTGTGGTCTGGCGGTGGCGGATACCTTGCTGGAAGCCTATCAGAAGGCGTTAGCGGCGGATTCTACTTCGGCATTTGGGGGGATTGTAGCCCTGAATAAACCCCTGGATGCAGCTACGGCCCAGGAGTTGAAGAAGATGTTCCTAGAATGTGTGGTGGCTCCGGGTTGCGATCCGGAGGCTGAGGAGATTTTACACAAGAAATCGAAGCTACGGGTGTTGGTTTTACCGGATCTGATGCAAGGGCCAGAAGTGATGATTAAGAGTATTGCCGGTGGGTTTTTGTTGCAACAGAGCGATCGCACCATTAGCACCCCGGATCAGTGGCAAGTGGTGACGGAAAAACAACCGACTCCAGAACAGTTAGAAGAGCTGTTTTTTGCTTGGAAGGTGGTCAAGCATGTGAAATCGAATGCGATCGTGGTGACGAAAAATCAAACGACCTGCGGGATTGGTGCGGGTCAAATGAACCGCGTAGGGGCGGCGCAAATCGCCCTAGAACAGGCAGGAGAAAAGGCTCGTGGGGCCATACTCGGTAGTGATGCGTTCTTCCCCTTTGACGACTCAGTACGGACGGCTGCGGCGGCTGGTATTGAGGCGATCGTCCAGCCTGGGGGCAGTCTGCGCGATAAGGATTCGATCGCCGCAGCCAATGAGTTAGGCATTGTGATGGCGTTCACCGGAATGCGCCATTTTCTACATTAATTGCCCGTTACAGCGCTTCGCGCTGTTATGGTGTACAGTCTTAAAGGCTCAAAGCCATGTACTACAACCCTATTCCCTATTCCCTTCCCCCCTTGGGGGGACACAGGGGGGGTTTCCCTATTCCCTAGCGCGTTCATGTCCGCGAAGCAGAAAGCGCTATATCGATCCGCCCAATCCCCTGCTTCATCGGCAGGGGAGTTTCAGACACCATAATGGAGTCCATCAGGCCTTGATTCAGTACCGTAGATTTCGACCTAAAGCCTGAATATATAACCCCGGATCTTCAGCCACCCAACCCACAGCCGATCGATAGCGCATTTCAAAATGGAGATGGGGAATTGAAAATGTCGGATTTCCCGTGGTTCCCACAGTTCCCAATCGGTCTCCTTGACGGACGGTTTGACCGGGGGAAACTTGAAGGGTTTGCAGATGAGCGTAACGGGTTTGTCGTCCTCCTGGATGGTTAATGACCACCAGTTGACCATAGGAACCGCGATCGCCAGCATAAGCCACAATACCATCCCCCACCGCCGACACAGGAGTACCAATAGGAGCGCGAATATCTACACCACTACTAAATTCTCGTTTAGAGGTCTGTGGATTTAAATACCAACCATAGCCCTTGAGTAAGGGGGCAATCTCTGGCAGGGGATAGGCCGAGAGCCGGGTTCGTGTTTCCCTGGATGGACGACCGGGAGACCAGTTTACCCCTGGCACAAAGACCATTTCTGGGTTCTGCTGACATCCATTCACCTCAAACAGGGCATCGGCCGGCACTCCGTAAGCTTCCGCTACATCTCGCCAAGTTTTACCCACTGGAATCCGTACCAATACCCCATCATAGGGCGGAATGACAATTTGCGTGCCTACGGGGGCTTCTCCGTTGCGTAGGGAACGATTGAGACCCATTAAAGTTGAGGGCATTAATTGATGGTTGGCGGCAATCTGGTTTAAGGTTTCTCCCGGAGCAATGATGTGATAAATAAAGCGATCTATAGCGGGTTCTTTGGGGCAAAGTTGTTCTGGATTCGGTCGTAAGGGAATAAACGATGGCTCGTCTGTGGGGATTTGGGCGAGGCTAGGGAGAGTCCAAAGTAAGGGTAGAATTAAACACGCGCCAGAGATGAATATCCCCCTAAATCTCCCTTGACAAGAGAGACTTTTCTTGCTCTCCCCCCTTTCTAAGGGGGGTTGGGGGGGATCGGTTTGTCTTGCGAACTGCCCGATCCCCCTCAATCCCCCTTGAGAAGGGGGACTTTTCTCACACTCCCCCTTTCTTAAGGGCTGGGAGGGATCTTTTCGGAGCGTCAAATAGGGTATAAAGTTCCACATAATTCAGAATGGATATTAATTCGCTTTGGCTTGCTTTCTCGCCTTTTGCTTCGCTTTCTGCTTCTCCCGTTTAGCGGCCGCTTTTTCCGCCTTAGCTTTGGCAATTTCCGCTAATTTCGCCTTTTCTTTCTCTTCGGCGATTTTATCGAGATAATAATGGTAGTTCCCCAGATACACTTGAAATTCACCGTCGCGAATTTCTACAATTTTATTAGCGACTTGAGAAATAAAATAACGGTCGTGGGAGACAACGATCGCTGTGCCATCATAATGTTGAAGGGCTTCCTCCAACATTTCTTTGGCGGGAATATCTAAATGGTTGGTCGGTTCATCTAAGATTAACAAGTTTGCCGGTTGTAAGAGCATTTTCGCCAGAGCTAACCGGGCTTTTTCCCCTCCACTGAGGGCTTGCACCTGTTTATAAACCATAGCTCCACTAAATAAGAAGCGACCTAAGAGGGTACGCACTTCCTCATTTGTCCAATCGGGGACTTCATCATGAATGGTATCCATGACAGTTTTCTTCAGGTCTAAGGCTTCCGCTTGGTTTTGTTCAAAATAGCCGGGAATAACGTTATGTTTTCCTAGGCTGACGCTCCCTTCAACTGGATGTTCCCAGCCCATCATTAATCTAAGTAGGGTGGATTTTCCGCAACCATTGGGCCCTAAAATGGCGATGCGATCGCCCCGTTCGATCCCCAGAGATGCCCCCAGAAACAGGATTTTCTCATCATACAGATAGGTCAAATCCTTGATATTGACCACATCCCGACCACTGCGGGGGGAAGGAGGAAAGCGGAAATGCAGGGTTTTGAGGTCACTGACAGGCGCTTCGATCCGTTCTATTTTGTCGAGCTGTTTCTCGCGACTTTTGGCTTGGGTGCTGCGGGTGGCACTGGCGCGAAAGCGTTCGATATAGGCTTGTTGTTTTTCGAGTTCTTTTTGCTGATTTTCGTAGGCACTCTGTTGGGCGGCTTTTTGCTCGGCTTTTTGTTCCAGATAAGCGGAATAATTGCCGAGGTAGGTGGTGGAAACTCCGCGCTCGGTTTCTACGATTTGGGTGCAGAGGCGATCGAGAAATTCCCGGTCATGGGAGACGATCACCATGGGCAGGGTGGAGGTTTTCAGATAGGTTTCTAACCATTCAATGGTTTCTAAGTCTAAATGGTTGGTTGGCTCATCCAGGAGGAGTAGATCGGGAGATTGTAGGAGGATTTTACCCAGTTGAATCCGCATTTGCCAGCCTCCAGAAAAGGCACTGACGAGGCGATCGCCATCATCGGGTTCAAATCCCATTTCCGGTAACATCTTCTCGATCTGCGCGTCTAACCCATAACCATCCAGGGCTTCAAAATGCCGTTGTTGCTTATCCAGCTTATGGATTAAGATGTCTAGCTCTTCTGGGGTAGCGGTTTGCATTTGATGCTGAATTTCGGCGATCGCATGATGAACCTGGTTCGCTTCATGAAACACTTTCCAAAACTCTTCCCGCACCGTATCCCCAGGATTCACATCAAATTCCTGGGTTAAATAGGCGATCTTCAAATTGGACGGCCGGATCACCTCCCCAGAAGTCGGCTCAATTTCCCCGGCAATAATCTTAAGCTGCGTCGATTTTCCTGCCCCATTGACCCCGACTAAACCCACGCGATCGCCCGGTTTTACTTCCCAGTTGATATCATATAGCACTTGGCCAGTCGAATAAATTTTGCTGATATGCTCTAATCGCAGCATCGAAACCTCCAAGGGCAGGGTAAGCGTCAGGATTGGGAATAATGAGTCGATGGAGTTCGGGTTTAACCTTTTCATGTCCGCTTGCGGAAAAATGGCAGCAGATAGCCACTATCGATCATTAGGGGTTTATAATTCTTAACCATTATATCTGGTTGAGTCCCTCTCTCAAGGCGATCGATCAAATCTGGGTTCCTGCACTTCTTTAATCCTGATGTTCCGTTGATTTCCATGATAAGTGTGTTGTTTAACACCCAACAAGTGTAAACTTATCTAACTGAAACCGGAATCAAGCCTCTCCAGTGTTGAGGCCTTCCTATAATCACCCATTCTGACTGTTATCTTCAATCTTTCCTAGCTATGGCCACATCCTCTAACTCAACTCCCCCCATTCTATCGAGCGAATCCAGCAGACCTATACACACCACAATTCAAATCTGTCTGTATCTTAAGGACTCTCCCCAAAGTCAGCCCCTATCGACGTTCATTGAAGTCAGTCGCATTCCTATGATGGGGGAATTTATTGAAATTGGAGGCACGCTCTATCGAGTTTTTCTCGTTTCTCATCAACCCGAATCCCAAGAGGTCACCGCATCTGTCGCGGCCGTCAAGACTCCTTGGGAATCTTGCCAAAGTTTAATTGACACCCAAAATATATAGTTTTAATCATGCAAATAAGCAGCTATTTGTTTTAATAATGCCATGCCTACAACCGAATTTCCCGTAGAATCAAGAAGAGGACTATAAATCGCGATCGCCCCCTGCTGGGGAATTAAGGACAATAAGACTCCACTGACTCCCGATTTTGTCGGTAATCCCACCAAACGAGAAAATTCCCTGGAATATTCATATAATCCACAGGTTTGGATTAACTCAGTTACCCAGAGTTGATGCTCTGAGTTCGTGCGGGCTTGCGGGTCAATTAATCCTAATCCCAATTTGACTAAATCTGCCAGACTTGAGGATAGACAACAAACCCGTTGATAGGTATCTAAAGCCACCGCTTCAGAACTCCCCAAATTACCCGATTGTGCCAGCATTTTCGTTAAATTCTGATTGATGCGATTGGGTAAAGATTCTACCGACGCTAAAAGTTGCCCATCCAAAAATAAGCCAGTTTGACCATAATCATTGAGCCAATCACAGAATTTCTGGCATTTTTCTATACCAGTAAGACCCGGCAAGTGGGAACAGAGTGCGATCGCCCCACTATTAATCATCGGATTTCGGGGAAATCCCTTATCGAGCTGCAACTGCTCCACCGAGTTATAAGGAAAATCCGAAGGAAGATGACCCACAATTGCCTTGATTTTATCCATACCCATCTGTTCTAAAGCATACAACAAAACAAATGGCTTAATCACACTCATCAACGGTACATCCCTTTCCCCCCATCCATACCCTGGACGATCTAAACTTTGTATATAAATACCCATATGTTGTGGATCGACTTTAGCCAATTGAGGAATATAACTGGGCAGTTCCCCCGACAAATCGAGCCGTTCAATGTCGGTTAACCATTGCTCTACAGTAGATTGAGTTATGCTATTCAAATCTCTCATACCAAATCTTTAACCTTTGATTTTTCCATTGAGCGATTACCCATTACCCATTACCCATCTTAGAAGTGATACCATAAGGAAAGTCTTTTACACCGCGCGTCGTCTGGTAGAGTTATATCGATTATGCTGAAAAACCTGTTTGGTGACCCCAACACCCGCAAACTCAAAAAATATCAGCCCTTCGTTTCTGAAATTAGTCTCTACGAAGAAGACATCCAAGGTCTATCGGATGACCAGTTGCGGGGTAAAACCGGAGAATTTAAGCAGCGCTTAGAAAAAGCCGGTTCTGAGCAAGCGCAGAACGAATTACTCGATGAAATCCTTCCCGAAGCCTTCGCCGTCGTCCGCGAAGCCTCCAAGCGCGTCCTAGGAATGCGCCACTACGACGTACAAATGATTGGGGGGATGGTTCTCCACGATGGCCAGATTGCCGAAATGAAAACCGGGGAAGGTAAAACCCTGGTGGCAACACTTCCTGCTTACTTGAACGCTCTGAGCGGCAAAGGGGTTCATATTATTACCGTCAACGACTACCTCGCCCGTCGGGACGCGGAATGGATGGGACAAGTTCATCGCTTCCTGGGCTTGAGCGTCGGCTTAATTCAGCAAGGTATGGCCCCCTCCGAACGGCGCAAGAACTATAGCTGTGATATTACCTACGCCACTAACTCCGAAGTTGGATTTGATTATCTGCGCGATAATATGGCTTCCTCCATGGCAGAAGTCGTCCAGCGGCCATTTAACTTCTGCATTATTGACGAAGTGGATTCGGTTTTAGTCGATGAAGCGCGAACCCCTCTGATTATTTCAGGCCAGGTGGATAGGCCCAGCGAGAAGTATATTAAAGCCGCTCAACTAGCCCAAACCTTGACGGCCTTAGATGAGGAAAGCGGACAGGGCCATTATGAAGTGGATGAAAAAGCTCGCAATGTACTGTTAACCGATGAAGGGTATATTGCCTCTGAAGAATTCTTAAAAGTTTCCGACTTGTTTAACCCGGATGACCCTTGGGCCCATTTTGTGTTTAATGCGATTAAGGCTAAGGAGTTGTTTATTAAAGATGTTAACTATATTGTCCGCGAGGATGAAATTGTCATTGTCGATGAGTTTACCGGTCGGGTCATGCCCGGTCGTCGCTGGAGTGATGGACTGCATCAGGCCATTGAAGCCAAGGAGCATGTAGAAATTCAGCCGGAAACCCAGACCTTGGCGAGCATCACCTATCAAAATTTCTTTTTGCTCTATCCTAAGCTGTCGGGAATGACGGGGACGGCAAAAACGGAGGAAGCGGAATTTGAGAAAATCTATAACTTAGAGGTGACCATTGTCCCCACCAACCGGCCTACGGGACGTAAAGATATGGCGGATGTGGTGTACAAGACAGAAGAGGCCAAGTGGAAAGCGGTGGCCCAAGATTGTGCCGAACTCCATCACCAGGGGCGGCCGATTTTGGTGGGAACAACGAGTGTAGAAAAGTCGGAAGTGTTGTCGAATCTGTTGAGTCAGTTGAGTGTGCCCCATCAGTTGCTGAACGCGAAGCCGGAGAATGTGGAGCGGGAGTCGGAAATTGTGGCTCAGGCGGGACGCAAAGGAGCAGTGACGATTGCCACGAACATGGCAGGACGGGGTACGGATATTATTTTGGGTGGAAATGCCGATTATATGGCCCGGTTGAAGTTGCGGGAATATTTTATGCCCCGAATTGTGAAGCCGGAAGATGATGAGGGAATGAAAATGGCTAAAGTGCCCGGTATGGCTAAACGGAAGGCGGCCCAAGGGTTTAGTTTGGATAAGAAGGTGAAAACCTGGAAGGTGTCGCCCAAGATTTTCCCTACCCAGTTGTCGGCGAGTACGGAAGCGAAGTTAAAAGAGGTGGTTGATTTTGCGGTGGCTGAGTATGGGGAGCGCTCTTTACCGGAGTTGTTGGCGGAGGATAAGGTGGCGGTAGCGGCGGAAAAAGCGCCGACGAATGACCCGGTGGTGCAAAAATTGCGGGAAGTGTTTAATCTGATTCGCTCGGAGTATGAGGAGTGGACTGACCGAGAACATGAGGAGGTGATTTCCCTTGGTGGGTTGTTTGTGGTGGGGACGGAACGTCATGATTCTCGACGGATTGATAATCAGCTCCGAGGTCGGGCCGGTCGTCAAGGTGACCCTGGAACGACGAAGTTTTTCCTGAGCTTACAGGATAACTTGTTGCGAATTTTTGGGGGCGATCGCGTCGCCGGTCTGATGAATGCCTTCCGCGTAGAGGAAGATATGCCCATCGAGTCGGGTATGCTCACCCGTTCCCTAGAAGGGGCGCAGAAGAAGGTTGAGACTTACTACTACGATATCCGTAAGCAGGTCTTTGAATATGACGAGGTGATGAATAACCAACGCCGCGCCATTTATGCCGAGCGTCGCCGCGTCTTGGAAGGGCAAGACTTGAAGGAACAGGTAATTGCCTATGCGGAACGGACGATGGACGATATTGTAGAAGCCTACGTGAATCCAGAATTGCCGGCTGAAGAGTGGGATTTAGGGCAACTCGTTAGTAAGGTGCAGGAGTTTGTGTATCTGCTTCGAGACCTGCAACCGCAGCAACTCGAAGACCTGAGCTTTAGCGAGATGAAAACCTTCTTGCACGAACAAGTCCGCATTGCCTACGACTTGAAAGAAGCGGAAGTTGACCAAATTCAACCGGGGTTAATGCGTCAAGCGGAACGGTTCTTTATTCTCCAGCAAATTGACACCCTCTGGCGGGAGCATTTGCAACAAATGGATGCCTTAAGAGAGTCGGTTGGGTTGCGCGGTTATGGGCAAAAAGATCCTCTGATTGAGTACAAGAGTGAGGGTTATGAGCTGTTCTTAGAGATGATGATTTCGATTCGCCGGAATGTGGTCTATTCCCTCTTCCAGTTCCAACCCCAAACTCAACCGAAAGCGACTGCTCAACAGGAGACGGTGTAGCTAGAAGGAGCGTTGCTGATTATATCATGTCTGCATAATTAAAAATCTAGGGAGCGAGACGCTCCCACTCCAGTAATACAGCAGTTTTCGCTGTTATGGTGTACAGTCTTAAAGGCTCAAAGCCATGTAC